>JAUZRN010000059.1 GCA_030950375.1 Rhodothermus sp.
AGATTACCTTACAATGAGTGTTGCAGGAGGCATTACAGGGAGGCGGCGTCGGATGACTGGGTGTTGGGCACTCCGGCGTATGCAGGTGGCTCGAAAAGAAGACGCGGCATGAGTTGGTCGCGCAGATGGAAGAAGGCGTCGCGCAGCGAGTCGGGCACCGGCTTGCCGGGCGGCAGCTTTTCGCGCAGGGGATCCACCTGACGGCCGTTCTTCCAGAAGCGGTAGCATACATGCGGCCCGGTGGCCAGGCCGGTGCTGCCCACGTAGCCGATCACCTGCCCCTGGCGCACGCGCACGCCCCGCCGAATGCCTTTCGCAATGCGCGAAAAGTGCAGGTAGCCCGTGGTGTAGGTCGCGTTGTGCCGGATTTTGACATAGTAGCCGTTGTAGCGTGTGTAACCGGCCGCAACGACCACGCCATCGCCGGTAGCATAGACGGGCGTGCCGGCCGGCGCAGCATAGTCGGTGCCCAGATGGGGCTTGTAGCGCTTCTGAATCGGATGGAAGCGACGCAGGCTGTAGCGCGAAGTGATCCGACGGTAGCGCAGCGGCGCTTTCAGGAAAGCCTTGCGCAGATTGCGGCCGTTTTCATCGTAGTAATCCACGCGGCCGGCATGCTCGAAGCGAAACGCGTAGAAATCCTTGCCCCGGTGTTGAAAGCGCGCAGCCAGCACCCGCGCAATGTCTATCGGCTTTCCATCCAGGCGCGTTTCTTCGTAGAGGGCCACGAAGCGGTCGCCCCGCTGGATCCGGTAGAAGTCAATCTGCCAGGCAAAAATCTCCGACAGGCGAATGGCCAGTTCGGGATCGGTCGCGTTCGCCTGTAGCGTCTCGTACAGGGAGCGCTCGATCACGCCCCGAGCGGTGCGCAGCACGCGCTCAACGGCGCGTCGGCCTGTATAGACCCGCATCGGCTCACGTCGGTCGAACACAACGTAGCGCACGGGGTCGGGCTGATAGATGAACACACGTGCGCTGATGGTGTCGCGGTAGATGTGCAGCGGACGACCGGCCTGCATCCGCCGTACGTCGAACACGCCCTGGGCTGCTTCGGCCAGGGCCAGCACTTCGGCGTAGGGCACGTCATAGCGCGTCAGGATGTCGGCAAACGTCTCGCCTCGTCGGATGCGATGCGTGCTGCGCACGAACTGTCCCTCTTCGATGCCAAAAGTATCGTAGAGAATCCTGACAGGTCGAGTGATGGCGTGAGGCGCTGCAGGAGCTGGCTCCGGGCTCTGAGCAGGAATTTGTTGAGCGTACCAGATGGTCCCCCATGCGACACCAATCACCAGCAGGGAAAAAAGAAACCGGTATTTTCTTTTCGGCGAACGACGCGTTGCCATACCGTCCTGCGGCCCGTGAAAACGACGCAAATGGTTATCAGAATATACGGAGGGCCGAATTACCGCAAAATCGGCACCAAAGATTTTTCAGGATATTCGCTCGGTCAGTCCGCAGAAATACATCCAGAGGGTAAGGGCAGCCAGGCGGATGGTCTGTCGATCGCGGTCCAGGCGCGGGTTGCATTCGACCAGGTCGATGGAGCGGACGGTCGGGCAGCGGCCGGCTTCGTAGGCGGCCTGCAACCAGTGTTCGGGCGACAGGCCATCGGTGGCCGGAGCGCTGACACCCGGCGCGAAGGCCTGATCGACCGCATCCAGATCAAAACTGACCATAAGCGGTGTGGGGGCCTGGTGGTAAAGGGCAGTGATGCGATCAGCGGTCAGCGCATCCCGCCATACATAGTGGGCGTGATGCTGCTGCAGGAAGTGCAGATGTTCGGGCGCAGTGCTATGCGGTAGCAGACCGGCGACCGTGTAGCTACGACAAATGCTGGAGGGATGCGTAAGGGCCTGTCGGAAAGGCGAACCCGAGTGGGCCCGGCCATTGCGCAGCGGACGCACGTCGGCATGAGCATCCCAGTTCAGGATGTGGACGGGTTGGCCGGCGTGCACATAGGCCAGAAAGTGTGCATAGGCGGTCTCATGCCCGCCTCCCAGGATAACAAGGAGCTTTCCGTCGCGCAGCAGTGGGGCTATGAGCTGCCCGAAGTGCTCCTGCGAGGCTTCCAGCGTGCGTTTCAGGCGCAGATCGCCCAGATCGAGCGTATGTTCCAGCAGCTCGATAAAGGGCGCGCTGGCACGCGGATCGGGCGTTAGCCGGTAGAAAGCTTCGCGAATGGCCTGAGGAGCCTGGCGGGCGCCGGGGCGGCCTCCATTGCGGCGCACGCCGGTGTCGGAGGGAAAACCCACCAGGACGACGGTGGCTTCTTCGATAGACCGGACGGCTCGTCCGAGCAGCTGGCCCACGCGCAGGTCTGTCGGATCCCAGGGTGTGGGCGGAGGAGGCGGGGGGCGAAAAGCGTCAGCCGGCAAAGTCATCGTCACGGACGCGTTTTCCTCTGACAAACGTGGCCTGGACTGCGTTGGGGCGAAAATGATACAGCCAGTGGTCGACGTCTTCGGCTTCAATTAAAATGAAATCGGCTTTTTTGCCGGGCTCGAGCGACCCCAGCTCGTGAGCACGTCCGATAGCCCGGGCCGCATAGAGGGTGGCCCCTTTCAGTGCTTCGGCCGGCGTCAGACCGCAGAGGACGCAGGCCAGTGTCATGGCCAGAGGCAGGTGATAGGAGGGGGCACTGCCCGGGTTGAAGTCGGTCGCTACGGCTACTGGGACACCGGCGTCGATGAAGCGCCGGGCGTCCATGGGCCGCTGCCGCAGGTAGAGCGTGGCGATCGGCAATGCGACAGCCACTACGCCGGCGCGGGCCATGGCCTGGATCCCTTCGTCGGAGGCGTACTCCAGGTGGTCGGCCGAAATGGCACCGACCTCGGCAGCCAGCCGAGCCCCGCCGCCATCGTGCAGCTGATCGGCGTGCAGCTTGGGGCGCAGCCCGAACGCTTTGCCCCGTTCCAGAATCTGACGGGCTTCCTCCACGGTGAAGGCTGTTTCTTCTACAAACACGTCACAGAAGTCGGCCAGTCGCTCGCGTCCCACGTACGGAATCAGTTCATCCAGTAACCATTGCAGGTATGCTTCGCGGCGATTGGCATATTCCGGCGGCACTACGTGGGCGGCCAGCAGCGTGGCAACCAGCCGGAGCGGCTGGTGCGTTTGCAGGCGCCAATAGACCTGCAATAGCTTTAGCTCTTCTTCGAAGGACAGTCCGTAGCCGGTCTTGGCTTCAACGGTGGTGATGCCCAGGCGGGCCATTTCGCGCAGAAAATCCAGGCAGCGGCGGTAGAGGTCCTCCTCCGAAGCGGCCCGTGTCTGCGCTACTGTACGACGGATGCCGCCGCCCTGACGGGCAATTTCCAGATAAGAGACCCCCTGACAGCGTAGCCGAAACTCCTCGGCACGCCAGCCACCGAAGGCCAGGTGCGTATGGCAGTCGATCAAACCGGGCGCTACCAGGCAGCCGCTCGCATCAAGACGTTGCTCTCTGCGAAAGCGGGTGGGCAGTTCGGCTTCCGGGCCCACCCACAGGATGGTGTCGTCTTTCCAGACCAGCGCAGCCCGTTCAATGGGATGCAGGGCGGCCTGTCCACCTTCTGCCCGGCAGGTCAGTAGCTGTCGGATGTTGGTCAGGACCGGCATCAGTGCAGCGGACGCAGTTCACGGGCTACCAGATCGGGCAATTCCCGGCTTCGAATCATCGCCAGGCATCGGGCAATGTCCTGCTGGTAGAAGTGGTCGGCTTCTCGGTGCGGAACGTGTTGGCGAACATACCGGTGAACGATCTCCACGCCCCGACCGGGACGCAGGGGCAGCCGATAGTCGAGGGCCTGGGCCGCTGTGAACAGTTCAATAGCCAGCACGTGCTCGACGTTCTCCAGGATGGTCAGCAGCTTTAGCGCACTGATACTGCCCATGCTCACATGGTCTTCCTGTCCCAGGCTGGTCGGGATCGAATCGACCGAAGCGGGATGGCAGAGCACTTTGTTCTCGGAGACCAGGGCAGCCGCCGTGTACTGAGGAATCATGAAGCCCGAGTTGATACCGGTATCTTTCATCAGCAGACGTGGCAGTCCGTCGTGCCCTTCCAGCAGCAGATAGGTGCGGCGCTCCGAGATGCTGGCCAGCTCGGCCAGGGCCATGGCGGCCAGGTCAAGGGCCAGCGCCAGCGGCTGGCCGTGGAAATTGCCGCCGCTGAGGATATCGCCGTTTTCGAAGACGAGCGGATTGTCGGTAGCCGAATTGATCTCGACCTCTACCACGCGACGGGCATAATCGAGCGCATCGCGGCTGGCGCCGTGCACCTGGGGCACACAGCGCAGGCAGTACGGATCCTGGACTTTGCCGCAGTGCCGATGGGACTCCAGAATTTCGCTGTCGATCAGCAACGTACGGATGTTTTCAGCAACACGGGCCTGACCGGGATGCGGACGTACGGCCTGAATACGGGGATCAAAGGGCTTGATGCTTCCCTGGAGCGCTTCCAGGCTCATGGCAGCCAGAATATCGGCCACCTTTACCAGATGGATCGCTTTTTCAAGCACGTAAGCGCCGCAGGCGCTCATGAGCTGGGTGCCGTTGATGAGCGACAGGCCGTCTTTGGGCTGGAGCCGGATGGGAGCCAGGCCGGCTTCAGCCAGCACCTCGGAGGCCGGACGTACCGCGGTGCCGTTGTCGTTCCAGAAGTAGCCCTGTCCGATCAAAGGCAGGGCCATGTGGGCCAGCGGAGCCAGGTCGCCCGAGGCTCCCACGCTTCCCCGGCTGGGCACGGCCGGGATCAGGTCGCGCTCGGCAAAGTCCAGCAAGCGCTCGAACGTCGGTACCGAGATGCCCGAGTAGCCCAGCCCCAGGGCGTGGATTTTCAGGAGTAGCATCAACCGGCATAGTTCTCGAGGAAGCCAGGGACCTACGCCAACCGCGTGACTGATGAGCAGGTTTTCCTGAAGTTGCGCCAGCCGGTCGGCCGGGATGCGGGTACGTGCCAGGGCCCCGAAGCCCGTGTTGATGCCGTAGTAAACGCCACCACTTTGCAGGGCGGCCTCAACGCGGGCGCGCGACGTGGCTACTGCCGCATGATCCCGACGCAACTCCTCAATGCGCCGCTCCAGATCTTCATAGAGCGAGGCGATCCGTACTGTAAGCTCCAGCGTGGGCAACGGATATTCCATGGTAGCTACAGAGTCCTGTCAACAAGTAGGTCCGGCTTCTCCTGCTCCCTTTCGCCCGCGGCAATGGTCACTCCCAAACCGTACTATGTCACGGACAACGCCATTGTTCAGATCATACGGGAAACAAGCAGGTACCTGCTCAGCGCGGGCAATATTTCCGGCTGCTGAACTGAAGGTGCTTTGTTCTTCTGGCGCGGAAGATGCGTTCAGCATTTTTCCAGAATGCGGTGCATACCAGGCCATGTGTGTTCCGTTGTCGCGCAGCCGCCGTGCACAACGGGGAGGCAACGATCAGACCCTGGCGGCGGTGGACGTCCAGCACTCCGGTGGAGCCGCTTCAGCCAGTGATCATGGGGAGGTCGAGGCCGCGTTCACGGGCGGTCTGGATCGCCAGCTCATAGCCGGCATCAGCATGGCGCATGACGCCGGTTCCAGGGTCGGCCGTCAGTACCCGTTCCAGGCGGAAGTCGGCCTGCTCGGTGCCGTCGGCCACGCAGACCATGCCGGCGTGGATGGCGTAGCCGATACCCACGCCACCGCCGTGGTGGATTGATACCCAGCTGGCGCCGCAGGCTGTGTTGAGCAGGGCGTTGAGCAGCGGCCAGTCGGCGATGGCATCGGAGCCATCTTTCATGCCTTCCGTTTCCCGGTTGGGCGAGGCGACCGAGCCGGCGTCCAGATGATCGCGCCCGATCACGATCGGGGCTTCGATTTTGCCTTTGCGAACGAGCCAGTTGAATTTCAGACCCATTTCAGCGCGTTCTCCATATTCGAGCCAGCAGATGCGGGCAGGCAGCCCCTGAAAGCGCACTTTTTCACGTGCTTTCTGAATCCAGCGTACCAGGCTTTCTTTGTGGGGGAACGTTTCGATGACGGCCTGGTCGGTGACGGCAATGTCGTTCGGGTTGCCCGAGAGAGCCGCCCAGCGGAACGGTCCAGCACCCCGGCAGAAAAGAGGACGAATGAAGGCCGGCACGAAGCCGGGAATGCGGAAGGCTTCTTTCATGCCCCGGTGGTCGGCCACCTGCCCGCGCAGGTTGTTGCCGTAGTCGAAGACGATGGCGCCCAGCTCCTGCAGTTTCAGCATTGCTTCGACATGCTGCTGCATCGAGTCGAGAACCGCCTCTTCGTAGCCTTTCGGGTCTTTTTCGCGGAAGGCAGCGGCCGATTCTACGGTATGGCCGGCCGGAATGTAGCCGTAGCGCAGGTCATGGGCAGCCGTCTGGTCGGTAACCACGTCGGGCACAATGCCCCGGCGCACGAGTTCAGGAAGCACATCGGCAATATTGCCCAAAAGACCCACCGAAAGAGCTTCGCCATTTTCACGAGCCCGCAGCACCCTGGCCAGCGCTTCGTCCAGGTCGGTGCACATTTCGTCCAGATAGCCGGTTTCCAGACGGCGACGAATGCGGGCTGGATCCACCTCGACCCCCAGGAAAGCGGCTTCATTCATTGTAGCGGCCAGTGGCTGAGCGCCGCCCATGCCGCCTAACCCGGCCGTTACCACCAGCCGGCCTTTCAGCGAACCACCGAAGTGCTGGCGGGCGCACTCGGCGAACGTCTCGTAGGTGCCCTGCAGAATGCCCTGCGTGCCGATGTAGATCCAGGAGCCGGCCGTCATCTGCCCGTACATGGTCAGGCCCAGTGCTTCCAGTCGACGGAATTCGTCCCACGTGGCCCAGCGGGGCACCAGGTTACTGTTGGCGATGAGCACGCGCGGGGCCATTTCATGCGTACGAAAGACACCGACTGGCTTGCCGCTCTGCACGAGCAGCGTCTCGTCGTTTTCCAAACGTTTGAGGGTTTCCACGATCTTGTGAAAGCAACTCCAGTTGCGAGCTGCCTTACCGGTACCTCCGTAGACAATCAGTTCTTCAGGTTTTTCAGCAACTTCGGGGTCCAGGTTGTTCATCAGCATGCGAAGAGCCGCCTCCTGGTGCCATCCCTTACAGTGGAGCTGCGTGCCGCGTGGAGCGCGTACGGTGATCGGCGTCGTTTCCATGGCAATTGAAGGCTTGGTCCAAAAGCGCTTCCGAATTTAATTTAACATAAAGTCGGCGTGGGATAAAAGTTCGAGGTCAGGTGCGTTTTTCCGGCAACCAGGGTGTCTCGGAGGTGCCGCGTCGGTGATTGATCCAGCGGGCCAGCACAAAAAGCAGGTCGGAGAGGCGGTTCAAAAAGCGTACTACTTCGGGATTGAGCTTTTCCTGTTGCATGGCGGCTACCGCATGGCGCTCGGCGCGACGGCAGACCGTACGTGCGACGTGTAGCATGGCCGCCGCCGGCGTTCCTCCCGGCAGGATGAACGTTTTCAGGGGAGGAAGCTGGGCCTCCAGACGGTCGATTTCCTGCTCGATTGCTTCGATGTGGGTCGATTCGATGCGAACGGTTCGGGCGCGGCTGTCGAGCGGAGTGGCCAGATCTGCGCCCGCTTCAAAGAGCATGCCCTGCAAACGCTGCAAAAGAAGATCGAGATCGGCTTCGTCGGGCAGCAGGTGGGGGCGTACCAGCCCGAGCCAGCTATTCAATTCGTCAACCGTTCCATAAGCCGCAATGCGCGGGTGGCTTTTAGGCACGCGTCCACCCCCAAACAGGGCTGTTGTGCCGTCGTCGCCGGTGCGGGTATAGATCTTCATGGTTCATGGAGAGGGTGTGGTTTCAGTGATCGGATGAAGATACTGAAGGCAGGGTGTGCCGTCGGGCAGCCGGTGGATGCGGGCAGCCATGCGGAAGACGCGGGCGATCAGGTCTTCGGTGAGCACCGCGGAGGGCAATCCGTCGGCTACAAGCCGACCCTGGTGCAGGACGAGCAGGCGGTCGGAGTAGCGGGCAGCCAGCGACAGGTCATGAAAAACAGCCACGACCGTACGACCTTCGGCAACCAGGCCACGGATGCGCTCAAGCAATTCGAACTGGTAGTGCACGTCCAAATGAGCCGTGGGTTCATCAAGCAGCAGCAGATCAGCTTCCTGGGCCAGGGCCTGCGCCAGAAAAACGCGTTGCTGCTCTCCGCCGCTGAGCGTGTGAATCAGGCGGTGCGCGGCATCGGCCAGATCGACAGCCGCCAGCGCTGCGTGTACCCGTGCCCGGTCGGCCGCCGTAAACGGTTCAAGCCAGCCCTTGTGGGGCGCTCGGCCCAGCAGCACGATGTCTTCGACCGTAAAGTCGAAAGAGAGGGTGGACGTCTGACGCACGACGGCTACCTGCCGGGCCAGCGCCCGACGCGGCCAGCTCTGCAGAGGGCGTCCGCGCAGGTAGAGCTGACCGGCATAGGGTAGCATTCCGCTGATCGTGCGAATCAGCGTGGTTTTGCCGCTACCGTTTGGTCCCAGCAGGCCCACAAAGGAACCGGACGGGATCTCGAAGGTGAGTCCGTCCAGAATCGTGCGTCCTCCGAGCGCTACCCGCAACCCGCTGGCTTTGATCATGTGCACCACAACGGCTGGTTCCGGAAAGCGATGTCCTTATGCTACGACGTGCAGACGTCTGACGCAAGCTGCCCTGTTGCTTCTCTGGATTTTGACCGGCTGTGATAGTCGCCAACAGGACGACTTTCTACGCGCGGCGTTTCAACCACCGGCAGGCTTTACGCGCACAGACGCAAACGGACAGGTGCTGTCGGAAGACCCGGACGACTGGCGTGTAGCTCCTGCCTTTCGGGGCTATCTACGGTTTGACCCGGCTTATCCGAACCCCTTTTCCGGGGGCGAAGTGCGGCTGCCGTTTCGTCTTTTTTCGCCGCTAAGTGGTACGCTGAGCGTCTGGGCAAAGGATGTAGAAGGACGCATGCGGCTGCTGGACGAACACCCGTCGCTTGCGCAGCCGGGCACCTACGTGTTTGTGTTTGATCCTACCGTTCTGGCGCCGGATCGTGATCTGACCCGCCTGCAGGGGCTTCATCGGCTTTACGTCTATCGGGGTAACGATCTGGTTTCGTACGGAGATCTGATGATTCAGGCGCCGTAGCTATCGGTTTAAGTATCCGGCATGATACGCTGCAGGTGTACAGCTAAAATGCTTCAGGCAGGTTACCGGCTTCGGGGGTTGCTGCCCGTTCGAGTCGATCCATGAGGGCCCAGCCCAGTCCTGTACGGGGCACACGTTGCGCGTAGATGCGTGTGCATCCCTGTGCGTCGCAGCGACGGAAGAAATCGAACAGCTCATAAGCGTACGTTTCCACATCCGGACAGATGCAGCAGGCTCCGAATGCTTCAGGACAGGAAGGAGCGTCCAGTCCGATGTAGGCATGATGCGGACCGGGAATGGCTTCGTTTGGGTGATCAACGAGCACCACGCGGGCACAGGGGGCGTAGTGACGGTAGCGAGTACCGGGACTGCGTGCTTTGAGGGATTCCTCTGGGCCGACCGGACGTGTTTCGGGCACGACCTGACGGAGGGCTTCGAGAGGGACGGCACCGGCACGCAATACGACCGGTGTGGGGCCGGTACAATCCACGACGGTCGATTCCAGACCCATATCGCTGCGGTTGCCCTGTAGGATGCAGGCAATACGCCCGTTCAGATCGGCATAGACCGCTTCCCAGCGGGTCGGGCTGGGGCGTCCGGAGCGGTTGGCCGAGGGGGCCGCAACAGGCGTGTTGCAGGCTTCCAGGAAGGCTCGGGCGACCGGGTGCCGCGGCATGCGGACACCTACCGTGGGCAGACCGGCCGTCACTGCGTCGGGGACGTCCGGGTGCCGCGGCAGCACCAGCGTCAGGGGACCGGGAAAGAAGCGTGCCATGAAGCGGTGGGCAGCTTCTGGAATCACGGTCACCAGTCGATCGAGCTGATCGATGCGGGCGATATGCACGATGAGCGGGTTGTCCAAAGGTCTGCCTTTGGCTTCAAAAATTTTACGGACGGCCGTCGGGTTGAAAGCATCGGCCCCAAGGCCGTAAACCGTTTCGGTGGGAAAGGCCACCAGTTCCCCCTGACGAATCAGAGCGGCAGCCTGGTAGACGTCCTGCGTCAGCAATGTGTGGTAGGTGGACATACGCGTCAATCATCGGGGAGGGCTTGCGCCAAAGACGGTTGTTTAATTTCTCGTCAGCTGCTTTATGTTAGCATCACGCATGTACCTCAGGGTTGGTTGATGCTGCGTGATACGCGGGCATATTTGCAGGCCTGTCTTCGGGCCTACTGGCAGGGCGATCCGCTGCCTGACCTGACGGGGCTGGAAGATCCCGTCGGACTGGCGCGCCTGGCCGTACAGCAGGGTGTAGGCGCCTTGCTGTACCGTGCGCTGAAGGCAGCAGGGCCCTTGGAAGTTCCCGGTCGGATCCTTGGCGTACTGCGGCCCTACTACCTGGCAGCGGTTGCACAGGCGGCCCTGCAGGTTCAGGAAGTGCAGCGGCTGCAGCAGGCGTTTGCGAGGGCTGGTGTGCCTGCCCTGTTTTACAAAGGGGTCGTACTCGGACAGCTGGCCTATGGCGATCCGGCCTTGCGTCCGGCTACGGACATTGACGTGCTGGTAATGCCGGCAGCGTTCAAATCGGCTGAATCCGTTCTGCTGACCCTGGGGTATCAGCGAGATGTGCCACATCAGGGGCTGGTTCGCCGGGTGTATCTGTGTTTTCAGCGGGAGCACCCGTACCGGTTGCCGGATCGGATGCAGATGGTTGATCTGCATCTGAGCATCGCGCCATGGCGTTTTGCACCGGTACAACCGGTATCGTTGCTATGGACCGACGCTATGCCGGTACTAATGGGCTCGCAGACGGTATGGACGCTGGCGCCGGAGGCGTTGCTGCCACTGCTGTGTTTGCATTGTGCCAAACATCAATGGCGCACTCTGAAATGGATCAACGACGTAGCCGCATTGTTGCGGGCATTCCCGGAGTTGGACTGGGAGCGATTGTGGGCATGGGCTCGCCAGTGGCAGGGAGTGCGCATGCTGCGGCTGGGGCTTCAGCTGGCACACGAAGGATTGGGCGCTCCACTTCCGTCAACGGTGCTTCGGAGCATAGGACGTGATCGGCAGGTGGAAAGACTGGTACGACGTGTAAGGGAGGGGTTGTATCGGCCGGATGTCTGGCGGCCTTTCTGGCAGCGGTTTATTTTTCACCTGCGTTCCCGGGAGCATCCGCTGGCCCGGTGGCGCTACGTGCTCCTGTCGAGCGTGTTTTACACCATGCGTCCGATACTCGGACTCCAGCATTGAGGGTTGTAATGCGGATGTCTGTACACAGAGGGCAAGTTCAGGGACATGTGCGTCGGGCGCCTGCGACGCCCGATATGGTGCAGCCGCCCTCCCTGTGGCGGTTGCTCCGGTTGAGCTGGCGCCATCGGGTCTGGCGTAAGTGGCAACGGGGCGATCTGGGACGACTCTGGACGATTTTTCGATTGATTGTCCGCGTTGAGTGGAACCAGCACCGGTTGCCCCTACCAGGTTTGCTGGCATTATTTGAACCATCGCCGAATACAGCTTTGCTGTCAGAAAAAGAGCTTCAGCGATTGGAACGGCTGGTGCTGGCGGTGCTCCGGCGGCTGTATGGGCAAGATTTCTGCATGAAGCAGGCGCTGTTGTTGTACTATTTTTACCGAAAGGCTGGAAAGCCCGTTTGCATTCGGTTTGGGGTCACCCGGGAGAACGGTCAGTTGCGCGGACATGCCTGGGTAGAGTGGAACGACCGGCCAGTGGCTGAGACGGTCGATCCTCGACAACTGTTTGCTATCACCTATACGCATCCACCTGATACGACCCGAGCACGTGTATGACCTATTGTTTTGAGCGGTTTGTTTTGCATTTGGAAAGTGAGACAGGGGCCCTGAGGCGACGTGCCGATCAGGTGTTGCAGTATCATCGATTTCAGCCGGTTCGGCATGGAGCATCTCCAGACTGGACCATACGCCTGGTTGTGAAAGTACCGGAGGAGCCTTCCTGGCCTATAGCCTTTGAGGCTGGGGCGTGTCGGTTGCGGATCGGGGAAGAGGGTTGCTGGCTACAGTACGGGGCCGTGGCGTTTGCGGGTAGTGGCTCAGAGTGGGAGGGCTATGTGCCGGCTGGTTGCGAAAGACTTCCTGACTTTGCGTATGGATTGGTGCTGGTGATGTGTCTGTTATTGCGCGAGCAAGGCTGGTTTGGATTGCACGGGGCCGGACTGGTTTATCAGGGGCAGGGGGTGTTGCTGGTTGGACGTAGCGGCGTGGGCAAATCGACGCTGGCCTACAGCCTGGTGCGTTGTGGCTGGCATTTTCTGACGGACGATGCGCTGATGATATATCGGGAGGGGGATGGCATAGAGGCCGTTTCCTTTCGGAAAGACTTCGGCTTGGAGGTAGGCAGCGCGCGGTATTTTCCCGAGCTGGCTGTCTTTGCAGACCGGCAGCCAACGGATCCGAATAAACGGCGTATTCAGGTAGAGTGTCTGTATCCCGACAGGTTTTGCGTGCGCTGTCGGCCTGCACTTCTGGTGTTTCCGGAGCGTGCGCATGCGGTGCAAAGCCGACTGCAGCCGCTACGGCGCAGCGAAGCATTTGTGCGGTTGTTGCAGGCTGGGCTGATGCTCTGGCGTGCAGACGATCCGATGGAATGGCGTTTGCTTGAGGTTATGCGCCGGCTGGTTCAGCAGGCACCGGCTTATCTGTTGCAGCTCGGCCTGGATGTGTTCGACCAGCCAGAGCGTCTGGAGCGATTGCTCCATCCAATGCAACGATTGGTTCACCAGTCCGGAGGAGGATCATGGCCCGTTACGAACCGGATCCGCGTGTGAACTTTACGCGCTTTGACGAAGGGGAAGGGGTGTTATTGCATCTGGAAACCCGGTCGTATTACACGTTAAATGCGACGGGCGTATTTATCTGGGAGCAGTTGGAGGCTGGGCGGCAGACGGTTGAGGAAGTGGTGGAGGCCTTGGTGTCCAGCTATGAGGTAGGGCGGGAAGTGGCTGAGCGGCAGGTGCGGGCTTTTCTGGAAGCGCTGCAGCAGGAGGGGTTGATCACGCGTCGGGCATGAGTTGTCTGGAAGGGAACGAAAAGCAGGCGCAAGGGTAAGTGGGTTGTTCGTTATTGTTTTTGGGGGTGTCGCGATTTTGTTGTAAATTCTGGTTGGATACAGGGGTGTTCGGAATTATTCCGTTATTGCAACCCTAAAAAGCCTTCCCGTATTACCATACGCACATAGGATTACAGGCTACGGCACGCGCCTGCGGGTACAGCAAGGCGATTCTGGTTGTTCTATGCATTTCAGCTTGTTGGTGGGTGCCATGAAAGGGCGAGTACTGGTCCTGAATCAGGATTATAGCGTGCTAACCGTTTGTAGTGTAGAGCGCGCGGTTATTCTGGTCCTGTTGCGCAAAGCTGAAGTGGTGGTAGCCCATCCCGATCGCTTTGTTCGTTCGCCCAGCCTGCAGATACCCTGGCCCAGCGTTGTGCGGCTCAAGTGGTATGTGCGGGTTCCCTACAAGCACATTATGTTGAATCGGAAGAACATTATGCGTCGGGATGGTTACCGCTGTCAGTATTGTGGGAGGCGGGAAGACCTTACGGTCGATCATGTTATTCCGCGTTCGCGAGGCGGACGTGATACCTGGGAAAACCTGGTGACCGCCTGTACGCGTTGCAACAACCGCAAAGGCAATCGTACGCCTGAAGAGGCGGGGATGAAGCTACGGGCGCGGCCGTTTCGCCCTCACCACATTATGTTTATCCGGGAGTTTGTAGGCACGATCGACGATGCCTGGAAGCCCTATCTTTTCATGGCATAACGACGGTTTGCCTGCAAAGAATCCGTAAGGTCAAAAACCGGGAAAGCGTTGGGGCGTTTGGCTCTTGTCCCTGTGAATCCAAACGGAAAGGGCTGTCTTGGCAAAACAATCACTTTTGGTGTGGATTGCCCGGCTGCTCTGGCTGGCGCCCGGGCTATTGTTGGCGTTGGGGGTATATCTGGGATGGTCGGCCTATCGGTTATACCATGTCTGGCAGGAAGGTATTCCGGCCATCGCGGAGATCACAGCGTTGGAAATTTCGGCGCGGGTGGACGTGACCTATGACTATGTCAATTTGCGGATCCGACTGCCCGACGGACGGGTGGTGGAGCGCAAGCAACTGAGTTTGCCGCATACGCTCGCTCCTTTGTTGCGTGGACGTGATTCTGTGGAGGTACGGATCCGACCAGAGAATCCCGAAGATGTGGTGATTGTAGAGCTGGTCCGAACGCAGTGGCGCATGGCTCTGATTCAGGCGATCATGAGCCTGGTAGGGGGGATCTTCTTTGCAGTGGGCGTGGCCTGGTGGAACCGACTGCTTCGCCAACGAGGCGATCCAGCCCTGTGGGCACCGGAAGGCTGAACCAACCGACAGCACATCATGGATCTGAGCTTCTGGCTTGAACGTGTGGTTGGCGCTATCCGGGCCTGGGAAGCATCCTGGGGATCCTTTGAGCCCCATCCTGCTGGGCAGGTACCTCGGGACGAGCTGGAAGCTGCGCTGGCGCGTTATCTGGAACGCCTGCGTGGCAACTATCCTTTCTTCCATCCACGCTATGCCGGCCAGATGTTGAAGCCGCCACATCCAGTGGCCGTCATTGGCTACCTGGCGGCGCAGTTGATCAATCCCAACAATCACGCTCTGGATGGGGGGCCGCCTACGGGCGAGATGGAAAAAGAGGTGATACGGATGCTGGCAGCTATGCTGCATCTGCCGGCAGCCACGCTTGGCCACCTTACCGGTGGGGGAACCATGGCCAACTTGGAGGCTCTCTGGGTGGCGCGTTGTCTGCATCCAGATCGGGGTGTGGCGTTTTCGCACGAGGCGCACTATACACACAGTCGCATGAGCGCTGTGCTGCAGCTTGAGGCAGTGGAGGTCCCGGTGGATCCTGAAGGGCGCATGGACCTGCAGGCGCTTGAAGCGACGTTGCGGACCGGACGCATTGGGACTGTTGTGTTGACTGCCGGCACGACAGGACGGGGTGTGGTCGATCCGATCGCTGATGCACTGCCGCTTTGCCGACAGTACGGCTGCCGGGTACATGTCGATGCGGCCTACGGTGGTTTCTTTGCGTTGCTGGCCCATGCTGAAGCGCCGGAGCTGAGCGTGGAAACCCGACGCCATCTAAAGGCCATTGCCCAGTGCGATTCCGTAGCCATTGATCCCCATAAACACGGGCTGCAGCCGTATGGGTGTGGGGCCATTCTTTTCCGGGATCCCTCCGTTGGACGGTTTTACCGCCACGACTCTCCATATACCTATTTCACCTCGGACGCGCTGCATCTGGGGGAGATCAGCCTGGAATGTTCACGAGCTGGAGCGGCGGCCGGTGCCCTCTGGCTCACGCTGCAGGTGCTGCCACTGGCGGCCGATCGCGGGCTGGGCCCCATGCTGGCAGCTTGCCTGCGAGCAGCTCGCCGGTGGGCAACGCTCATGCAGGAAACCGCAACGCTCCGGCCGGTACAACCGCCTGAACTGGACATTCTGACGTTCTATCCCGTGCCGGAGATGCCCCGGGCTTCGGCCGTCGACGAGGCCAGCCAACGGCTGTTTCAGGAGGCCATGCAGGATGCCGAAGATCCGGTGTTTCTCAGCGTGTTGCGGTTGCGCACCGAAGCGCTACGTCACCGGTGGCCGGCACTGCAACCAGACCGACCGGAAGTTCGCGTGCTTCGAAGTGTCCTGATGAAGCCAGAGCATGAGACGTACCTCCCGCATCTACATCAGCGGTTGCAGCAGCTGGTCCATCGTGTGCGAACGCTTGCATGAATATGCGTGACGCGGTCGATCGGCTGGTGGGACGCAACCCGGTGCGTGAAGCACTGGACAGGCCGGAAACACACGTAGAGAAAATTTTTCTGCAAGCGGGCACGCGGGGAACGGCGATCGAAGCCATACGGCAGGCAGCGCGTGCCCGCGGCATTCCAGTACATACAGTACCCAAGGCCCGGCTGGATCGGCTGGCTCAGGGGGCAGCCCATCAGGGCGTGGTGGCTTTTGTAGCGCCGGTCGCCTACCGAATGCTGGAGACGCTGTTGGAAGAGGTGGCCCCTTCGCCTGAAGTGGTTCGGGAGCAGCAGCCTCTTCTGGTGGCACTGGACCAGATCGAAGATCCTCACAACTACGGCGCTATCCTGCGAACAGCCGTGGCGGCTGGTGTGGCCGGTGTGCTGGTACCCCGGCACCACATGGCCCCTTTAAACGCAGTTGCCCTGAAGGCAAGCGCCGGTGCGGCTTTGCGCATACCTATTGCCCGCGTAACCAACCTGACACAGGCACTGGAGACGCTCAAAGCGCATGGATTCTGGATAGCCGGTGCCAGCCCTTCCGGACAGGTATCCGTATGGGAAATGGACTGGCACCGACCTCTGGTGCTTGTCCTGGGCAACGAAGGACGCGGACTTCGCCCCCGTGTGGCGCGGACGTGCGACCTGCTCGTGTCGATCCCGCTACACGGACCTGTTCAATCGCTCAACGTTTCGGTAGCAGCGGGTATTCTTCTATTTGCCGCTACCCGCTCCCGTCACTGACGCGCGCCGTTGCCCCGGTAGACGATCTTCCGAATGGTGTCAAATTGCAGATAGGGATACTCCTCCTGAATGCGTTCAATGGCATCATAGGCTGGTACGTTCTGCGCACGTAATTGACGGAATCGCCTGCGAATCTGATAGTCACGCACGCTTCTGGCATCCAGCAAATTATGCTCGACAAGTACCTGATACACTTCGTCACTGATCAAATCAGAGAGCGGATTGTGGTGTTTGACCAGGGCTTCCATAGGTCCGGCTGTTAAATGGTTGAAGAAAACCCGGGCACGTATGGCTGCGCGACTATAACAAAGTGTATATGAAAACGATGTACTCTGCAGAACCAACTGGCTGAACGGTCAAATTTCTGGAATCAATGGCAAAGAAACGCTCCTGATCCGTCGATCAAGGAGACGTGGAAGGGGTTCGAAATGTAGCCGGAAGCGCTTCTAAATCAGTACCATGTGGCGGACGCCAGTGCCCTCCTTGAAGCAACAGACAGAGAAAGCCGACCGCCGTATATAGCACCATCTGGGCGGCATGGGTTAGTACCGCATACGTAGCGGCTGGCTCCTGAGGCACGGCAAACAGGTGTACCATGACCTGCACAGTAATGTAGTGATAGGACCCCAGCCCACCAGGAGCAGGCAGTGCTACGCCAATGGCTCCCAGTACAAGTAAAATCCAGGCTGCTGTCCATCCCAGGCCATAGGGAGTCTCCAGGTGTAGCAGACGCAACGGCAGATAGGCCATGCCCCAGTAACAGGCCCATATCAGCAGTGTGCTGAAAAGCAGGGCGACGGGCCGATGGGTACGGTGTACGGTAAATAGTCCGCGTTTGAATGCCTGGAGCGGTGCACGTATCCGCCTGATGAGCCGCTGCAACAGCCGACTCTGTCGTCTCAAATGAAAGCCCAGTCCGGCCAGTACCAGGAAGAGCAGGCCGCCCAGCCCCAGCCCTTTCAGCGTGCCATGCTGCAGCAGGGGCTTTACAAGCAGTCGGTGAAGCTCAACCCAGCGATCCAGGAGGAGGACCAGTACGCTGAGCAGTGCCAGCCCCAGCACCAGCAGATCCAGGAGTCGTTCGGCTACGACCGTGCCCAGCACACTACTGAGGCGCAGGCCACTGGTACGGCTTAGACTGGCGGCACGGGCCAGTTCTCCCAATCGGGGGGCAGCATAGTTGACCATGTAGCCGATCATTAATGCGCGAAAGGCCTGGGCTACGGTAGGGCTATTGTGAACGGCTGTATCGGGAAGGGCCTCCAGCAACAGACGCCATCGCCAGGCACGGATCAGGTGGCTCAGCAACGTCAGGGCGACAAGGGGGGCCAGCCATCGGTAATCGGCTTGCTCCAGCGTGTGCCACACTTCTCGCAGGTCAACGCCACGCAGGGCCAGATACAGTAAAAGGCCCCCGAGGGCAAAACTGCCCAGCCGAAAAAGTAGCGTTCGAATCCTGGCAGTGCGTTGCATGAATTACTGACGGAGGTCCACCACTTCAGCTCCGGCAGGGGGATGGAATGTGAACATGTCGGCGGAGAGGGTGGGATTGACCACCAGATTGGATAATACAAAAGTCATGCGCGTATCGTTGACGTCGCGCACTTCGACACGGGTAACCAGCAGGTCCTGCGTCCTCACCCAGAGCACCACCTCCTGGAACGGCACGTCAGGGCGGAGTGGTTGCAGGTGCAATCGATAATAGGTCGCGTCCGCCTGTTGTATGGTTTGGCCACCGCTTACTTCATAACGTTTGCGGTAGTGCAGCAGAAATTCGTTCAGTGAAAAGGCGGTTTCGTCGGGTACATAGTCATTGATGAGCACCTGACGTGTGTCGTGCAGGTACACCCAGATTGTATGTCCGTCGGTAACAATGGTCTGCTGTGGGGTTTCGATGCGGTAGCGGTCGCCCTGTAGCCAGATCCTACCCTGCAGCGTGTCGGGTTGTTTGGCGTAGGGTGCCTGCAGGAGCTGTACGAACGAGGCCTGTAGCGCTTCGATCTGTTGATACCGTGTGCGCAGTTGCTCCATGAGCTGGTGCGCTGTATCCTGGGCCTGTGCCAGTGAGCTCCAGAAGCTGAAGCAGACCCACAGCCATGCCCGTCGCTTAGCGTTGCAGAGGAAACCGGTGAAGTATTTCATAGCGTGCTCCATCAGGATACAGATGGCTTTCGTACAGATAGAAGGCCTGGACCGGAAACGGCGCCAGCGCAAAATTGCGATGTTGTTGAAGAAATGCGCGTACCACAGGAGCCGGGACATGCTTCAGGCGAGCCAGGGTAATATGTGGGCGAAAAGGGCGGGTTTCGGGAGTAAAGCCCAGAGCGACCACGTGCTGCTCAACGGCGGTGTGAAGCCCATGCAAGGCCGGGACTGGATCGACCGCTGCGGCCAGCACGCGTGGACGCGCTGGCGAAGGCAATACAATCAGGCCCCGGGGAGTCAACTCAAACGCGGGTGCTTCGATTCGGGCCAGTGTCTGGATCAGTTCGGGTAACCGTGCTTCTTCGACGGGACCTAAAAAACGCAGGGTCAGGTGAAACTGTTCGGGGGTTGCCCAGCGTGCCTTCCAGGAAGGCTTACGCAGGGCATAGAGCCGACGTTTATGCTCTTCAGGCAGATTCAGGGCAATAAACAGACGCACCATGGAAAGCTGGAAGCTTGAACGCGTCGTTTCCGGTGGGCAAACCGGGGTCGATCGTGCGGCGCTCGACGCTGCGCGGGCATCCGGGGTTCCCATCGGCGGCTGGTGTCCCCGAGGACGATGGGCCGAAGATGGCCCGATCCCCGATAGCTATCCATTGCAGGAGACTCCCTCGCCAGATCCCATCGTTCGCACGCAGTGGAACGTGCGCGACAGCGATGGTACGCTCATCCTGCATCTAAGCAGCCCACTTCGAGGTGGCACGGCCCAGACCGAACAGGTTGCGCGGCAACTGGGAAAGCCCTGTCTGGTGTTGAATCTGGAGCGTCCCGTTGCGGAGCTGGTCGAGCAGATTCGTTGCTGGCTTGCGGCAGAGAAAATTCGGGTGCTTAACGTGGCCGGACCGCGCGAGAGCCAGGAGCCGGGTATTTATCATCGAGCCTATGCAGTACTGGCTGTCCTGTTTCGCTCGTTGGGGGCACGTGCGGAACGGTGACGACAGGGCCACCGGGTGTCAAGCGTTTCGCCACGGGCCACCCGCCGGGCTGCCCGTAAGAACAGGAAAATGCTGGCTCCTGTGCACAGCAATACGAACACCAGCATGGGAATCCAGAGCGGTGCCTGTGCATCGCCCTGACGCGCCAGGATGTGGGGATAGCGGATCGCCTTGTCGGCCAGCCAGAGGGCAATGCCCAGTCCGAGTACCCCGAATAGCAGGGCCGCGCCGCGAAGCAGGCGAACGGTCTGGCGTACTTCAGGCAAGGACATCGCTGGGTTCGGTCAGGCGCACAGGGATACCGGCACGATGCAGGTAAGCTTTAGCCTCCTGGATCGTATAGAGGCGAAAGTGGAAGATGGAGGCGGCCAGAACAGCATCGGCCTGGCCTTCGACGAACGCCTGGCGCAGGTGCTCCAGCGTACCGGCGCCGCCGGAAGCAATGACCGGAATCGAGACGCGTGTGCTGATGGCCCGCAGCAGCTCTAAATCATAGCCATCTCTGGTACCGTCCCGATCCATCGAAGTAACCAGGAGTTCACCGGCACCACGCGCTTCGGCTTCCTGCGCCCACACAATGGCGTCGATCCCGGTAGGACGACGCCCACCGTGCGTATAGACTTCCCAGCGCGGAGGATTATCCGAGACGCGTCGGGCATCGATGGCCACCACAATGCACTGGCTCCCAAAAGCCTCGGCACCTGCTGTAATCAGTTCAGGGGAGCGAATGGCGGCCGAGTTGATCGACACCTTATCGGCACCTGCCTGGAGCATAGCCCGCATGTCTTCAAGCGTCCGTAGGCCACCGCCTACCGTCAGCGGAATGAACACCTGGTCGGCGGTGCGCCGCACGACCTCGTGCATGATTGCCCGGCCTTCATGGGTGGCTGTAATGTCCAGAAACACCAGCTCATCGGCACCGGCTCGATCATAAAAGCGGGCCTGTTCGACCGGGTCGCCCGCATCGACTAGATCCACAAAGTTTACCCCTTTGACCACACGACCACGGTCAACGTCCAGACAGGGGATGAGGCGGCGCGCCAGCGGCATGTCCGCTACTCCGTACTTGGCAGCTTGATTTTGCGTTTCAGAGGAGCCGTTGAAAAACGACTCAGGTCTACTTGTTCCTTCTCGTGCCAGCACCAGAATTGCTGGCAAGGGAATCGATTTTCATAAAGAGCCCGGCCAATAATGACTGAATCGACCCGGTAGGGCTCCAGCTCCTGCAACCGCATCAGATCGCGGTAGCCTCCCACTCCTCCCGATGCGGTGATCCGTGCTTTCTGCAGGTGCAGGCCCAGGGTGCGGTACATGTCGACGTTCGGGCCTTCAAGGGTGCCATCGCGGCTGATGTCTGTATAGACGAATCGTCGCACACCACGTCGCTCCATGTCGAGTGCCAGCTCAACGGCATCGACACCCGTGCCCTCGGTCCAGCCCTGCACGCGTACTTCACCATTGCGCGCATCGATACCTACCACAACGCGGCTGCATCCGTAGCGCGCAATCGCCTCTGAGACTATATCCGGCTCACGGACGGCCACCGTGCCCAGCACTACCCGGTAGACACCCTGCTGCAACAAGCTTTCGATGTCGTCGAGCGTTCGGATACCGCCTCCCACCTGGATCGGAATGTCCAGCGCACGACAGATCGCACCGATGACTTCCCGATTATGGCCCTGGCCGCGCGCCGCATCCAGATCCACCACATGAAGCACCCGCGCGTTCTGTACCCGCCACAGACGGGCCATTTTGACCGGGTCGTCGAAATAGACCATCTCCCGCTCATACGATCCCTGATAAAGTCGCACGCAACGCCCGCCGCGGATGTCGATGGCCGGAATGACCAGAAGCATGGTCCGGGTTCTGAGTGCGTTTCGGGTTATGGTGTGTAAAGCCTGTTCATTCAGATAGATCCAGGAAGTTTTTCAAGATCTGAAGGCCATGCTGTTGGCTTTTTTCAGGGTGAAACTGTACGCCGAAGACATGGCCGCGCCCGACAATAGCGGGAAAGGAGATGCCGCCGTAGGTGGTGGTGGCCAGCACGTCGTCGGAGTTGGCGGCGACGGCATAGTATGAGTGGACAAAGTAGAAATAGGCCCCATCCGGGATGTCTTTAAGCAGGGGAGCGGGGTGATCATAGGTGATCGTGTTCCAGCCCATATGGGGCACCTTCAGGCGCTGGCCATCCGAGGTGGTGTCTGGAAAGCGTACAATGCGTCCTGGCAACAGCCCCAGCCCTTCGTGGCGGCCGTGTTCTTCGCTTTCCTCGAAGAGCAGCTGGAGCCCGGCGCATACGCCCAGCAGGGGGATGCCCTGGCGGACCGCCTCGTGGATCGGGGCGACAAGCCCACGGTGGCGTAGTTCGTGCATGCAGGCCCCGAAAGCCCCAACCCCGGGCAGGACCAGACGGCGAGCCTGCAGCAGGTCCTCAGGCCGATCGGTGCGTAGCACCTCGGCGCCGATCGCCTGAAATGCCTTCTCCAGCGATCGCAGATTGCCGATACCGTAGTCGATGAGGGTGACCATGGGCCGCTCAGTCGTGATGGTTAAGCTGACTTAACTCCTGAGAGCGGCGTGTGGCCGTAGCGACCGCGTTGATCAGCATGGTCCGCAGGCCATGTGCTTCAAGCTCGGCAACAGCTGCAATGGCGGTACCGCCCGGTGTGGTCACTTCGTCGCGCAGGATAGCTGGATGACGGCCCGTCTCCAACACCAGCTTGGCTGCGCCATAGACGGTCTGAGCGGCCAGCCGGAAGGCCACGGGGCGGGGCAGTCCTTGCTTCACGCCAGCATCGGTCAACGCTTCAATAAACATGTACACGTAGGCCGGACCGCTTCCGGAAAGTCCTGTAACTGCGTCCATCAGGTACTCAGGTACAATCTCGACGGTCCCGACCGCTTCAAAGATCTGCCGGCACAGTTCCAGATGGTCTGGCCGGGCATGGACCCCGGCAGCCAGCGCCGTGGCCCCTTCGTCGACCAGGGCCGGTGTGTTAGGCATGGCCCGTACCACCGGTAGGGGCCGCCCAAAAAGCCGTTCGAGGGTGGCCATGGTCACGCCTGCCAGCACCGATAGGATCAGCACTTCGGGCTGCACATGCGCCCGGATTTCTTCAATCACTTCCCGGGCATTCTGAGGCTTGACGGCCAGCACTACCAGCGTGGCATCGCGCACAGCCAGCAGGTTATTCGTGGTGGTCTGGATGCCCGGAAACTCTTCCTGGAGCGCTTCAAGAGCGGCCGGGTTGCGCCGCGTAGCCCGGATCTGTTCAGGGGCCAGCTCATGACCACGCAGCAGTCCCCCGATCAGGGCACGTCCGATATTGCCGGCACCAATGATGGCAATGGTCTGATGGGCCAGCTGCAGGGTGGTACTCATAGGATGCCTTTGGTTGAAAGTATCGGACCGAAGCGCACGTCGCGTTGCACAGCTTCACGCAACGCCCGCGCAACAGCTTTGAAGATAGCCTCAATCTTGTGATGCGTGTTTTGACCGTAAAGCACCTGAATATGGAGGTTGCAGCGTACCTGCTCTGCGAAGGTATACCAGAAATGCGGCACCAGCTCGGTGGCCAGGTCACCGACCATGGGCCGATCAAAGTCGGCTATCAACACACAGTAGAAGCGACCGGAAAGGTCTACAACGGCCCGGGCCAGCGTCTCGTCCATCGGCACGTAGGCGTAGCCGTAGCGGGCGATGTAAGCCTTGTCGCCCAGGGCCTCGGCGAACGTCTGGCCCAGCGTGATCGCAACATCTTCAACCGAGTGGTGTTCGTCCACATGCAGATCCCCCTGGCATCGAACCATCAGATCAAAGCCGCCGTGGCGTGCCCACAGCGTCAGCATGTGGTCTAAAAAGCCAACGCCGCTCTGACAGTCCGCACGGCCCCTACCGTCAAGCGTTAGGGTGACTTCAACGTCGGTTTCGCTGGTCGTGCGGCGTCGGGAAGCCGTACGGGGCGGAAAAGTGGGTGCGGCATCCATCGAACCGAAGGGCTAATTCGAGCGTTCCGCTACGCACTGTTTGCCCGCCATCGAACGGGCTCTGCAAATTTCTTAAAGTTTGGAGTGCTGCGCTACCGTATATCCGGGAATTCGGCGATTTTCTCAAAAAACGAAATTTCATATGGACGAAACCCAATTCGACCGTATTCTGGTAACGGCGGCCCTGCCGTATGCCAACGGCCCCATTCACATCGGACACCTGGCCGGAGCTTACCTGCCGGCCGATCTGTACTGCCGCTACCAGCGGCTTAAAGGACGTGATGTGCTGTTCATCTGTGGATCGGATGAGCTGGGCGTGGCCATCCTGATGCGGGCCCTCGAAGAACACACGACGCCGCAGGCCATCGTGGATCGCTACCATCCGATGATCCGCGACAGCTTCGCCCGCTTTGGGATGAGCTTCGATTACTACGGGCGAACAACCTCGCCTGTGCATTTCGAGACCAGCCAGGACTTCTTCCGGCGATTGGACGAAAAAGGTGTATTCAAACTGAAAACCGAACAGCAGCTTTACGATCCAGAAGCCGGCATTTTTCTGGCTGACCGGTTTGTGCGTGGCACCTGCCCCATCTGTGGCTACGAAGAAGCCTACGGTGATCAGTGCGAACGCTGTGGGTCGTCGCTGAGCCCGACCGACCTGCTCAATCCACGTAGCGTGCTCTCCAATGCCACGCCCGAGCTCCGGGAGACCACGCACTGGTACCTGCCACTGGGTGACTTTCAGCCCCGACTCGAAGCCTGGATCGCCACGCATCCCGAATGGAAGCCAAACGTGCTGGGGCAGGTGCGAAGCTGGCTCCAGCAGGGTTTGCACGATCGGGCCGTTACACGCGACATTCCCTGGGGCGTACCCGTGCCAGAAGACGTAGCACGCCGACATGGCATTTCAGCCGAAGGCAAGGTGCTTTATGTCTGGTTCGACGCGCCCATCGGCTACATCTCAGCCACGCGCGAATGGGCTCAGCAACAGGGCGATCCAGAAGCCTGGCGGCGCTACTGGCAGGACGCACGCACGCGCCTGATACATTTCATCGGGAAGGACAACATCGTCTTCCACTGTCTGATGTTTCCCGCCATGCTCATGGCACATGGCACATTCGTACTGCCCGACAATGTGCCGGCCAATGAATTTCTAAACCTGGAAGGCCGCAAACTATCGACCAGCCGTGGCTGGGCCGTATGGCTCCACGAATACCTCGAAGAATTCCCGCCCGATCTGCTTCGCTATGCGCTGGCAACGATGCTGCCTGAAACACGCGATGCCGACTTCAGCTGGAAGGAATTTCAGCAACGTGTCAATGCAGAGCTGGCCGACATTCTGGGTAACTTCGTGCATCGTACACTGACCTTTGCCCGGCGTTTTGCTGATGGACGGGTACCGCCCCTGCGTGATCCCCGACCGGTGGATGAAGCGGTGCTGCGTGAGCTGGCTACTTTTCCAGAGCGCATCGGCAGGGCCTATGAACAGTTTCGTTTCCGCGAAGCCGTACAGGAAACAATGAATCTGGCACGGCTGGGCAACAAATACTTCAATGACACCGAGCCCTGGCATACACGCAAAACCAACCCCCAGGCTTGCGCCAACACGATCCATGTTTCACTTCAGATCTGCGCGGCCCTGAGCATTCTAATGGAACCCGTACTGCCATTTGCCGCTGTCCAATTGCGTGAAATGCTGCGGCTTGAGGGGGTGCGTCCCAGCACGCCTGGTGGGGAGGGGACCCTGGGATGGGATGACGCCAACCGGCCGCTGCTGCCCGAGGGTCACCAGATCGGCCAGCCAGAAATCCTGTTTACCAAGATTGAGGACACAGTGATTGCGCAGCAGATAGCCCGCCTTGAAACGCGAGCGCAGCAGGCAACCGTGCAGACCGACGGTCCACCCTACGCCCCGCTCAAACCGGAGATTCTCTACGATGACTTTGATCGGCTGGACCTCCGGATCGGGCTGGTGCGAAAGGCCGAGCGAGTACCAAAGTCTAAAAAACTATTGCGGCTGGAAGTAGACCTGGGCTTCGAAAAGCGCCAGATTCTGGCCGGCGTGGCCGAGCAGCTGGCCCCTGAAGAGCTGGAAGGGCGACGGGTTGTGGTGGTGGCCAACCTGAAGCCGCGCAAGATGATGGGACTTGAGAGCCAGGGCATGCTGCTCATGGCTGAGGACCGGGAAGGCCGGCTGGTACCTGTCACCGCTGAAAGTGAACCCGGCGCCGTGGTACGCTGAATTCATCGAAGTGAAAACCCGGCTACTTTGCCGAACCAGGTGCTTGTAAGTCGGTAGCTGCATAGCATGTTGCTGCTCAATCAGCCACCTTGGGCTCCCGCGTAGCGGGAGCTGACCGAAGGGCTTGAGAGGGCATTTGGCAAAAAGCCGGCGGATGGACCGAGCACAATGATTAGGTTTTGCCCCTTCCTCTGTCCCTCTCCCCGGAGGAGGAGGGGAAACTTGGGAAAAGCGGCTCGGACCGGGATGAGCAATGGCGCTGGAGAAAGCGTTATGCTGCCCATCAAAAGCTTTGCGCTTTTTTGAGGGGACGCTGTCATGAAGCGACGAAAGGAGGCTCTTCCAGTAAGGGGCCGATGTAGGTGGGACCGTGGCAACCTCGGTCGACGTCTCTGCTTGGAGGCGTACATCAGGGTAAAAGCCTGCTGGAGATGACTTTCGACTGGCTCCAGCAAGGCCGGTTTTCAGAGGAGCAGGGAGTTGTTTGCGTAGGCCGGGCCTTCAGGGCAGGTGGAGGTGTGGAAACCAAGGTGCAGGACAAAAAGACAAATGCTTCCTGTGTTTCAAAAAAAATAAGTTCTGTTTTGTCATAATTAGTATAAAGTAATACTATATCTCTTATTCTTTATTCATGCAAATGTTACAATTTTACCAGAGCGTGTTGTTGATTTAAAGATACAGAACGTTTTTTTTGATAACCGCATGTTGCAGGTAATCTGGGGAGTACGATGCCGCATACGCGAACTTCGTTATCGGTTATGCGCGTGATGCTCCAGATGGGGCTGGTTGTGTTACTGGGAATGCCTGTGGTCGCCTATCTGTGGGAGACGCTAAACCAGCTCTTGTCGCTGCATGTGAATCCGATGCGCCTGCTGATTTCGTTACCGTTGCTGGTTGTCTTCATTGTGTGGTTGCGCTGGGTAGCCCGGCAGGCACAGCGCTGGATGGAGGGGGGAGCTTGAAATCCATTGCACCAACTTTAACCTGGAAGGGGCTATGGCAGAACTGCAACAGAAAAACCCTGAGTCTGCTTCGCCAGAAGAACCGGATGTGCGAGGCACCCTCTTTCTGACCATGCTGTTTCTGGCAATGGTCGTGGGATTCTGGGTCATTGTCTACTATTTGCTGTTAAACCGTTGAAGCCATGAAAGTACACACTTACGAACGGGCTTTCATGACGCTGGGCGGTGTGCTGTTGGTGTTGTGTATGGCCGCGCTCGTCTATGCTACGGTAGCTCGGGGCATTCATCTGCCCGGGCGTGCCGGCGAGATTGAGCCAGGCAAGGTTTTTACCACACCGCCCTTTGACAATCCGGGCGTCCATCAGACGGGTCCCAATCAATATGATGTGGTCATTATCGGACAGGCCTGGCGTTTCCATCCAATGGAGATTCGCGTGCCGGTTGGTGCTGAGCTCAACTTCATTGCGACAACCTTTGATGTGATTCACGGTTTTCATATTGAAGGAACGCGCGTCAACATGATGCTCATCCCCGGTCAGATTTCGCGGCTGACCTATCGGTTTCGGAAACCGGGGGAATATTTGATTATCTGCCACGAGTACTGTGGCGCCGGACATCACAATATGTATGGGAAAATCATTGTTGAATAAGCCATGGCAGAGCATATTGCAGCTTCCACGCCGGTCGTAGCCGATCCAACGCCGTTTACGCTACCGGAGACGCAGCGACGTGTGCTACGCTGGACGCTTTATGTGGGCTATGCTGCTTTAACGGCCGGGATCTTTCACGGACTGGCACAGGCGCTTTCATACGCCGGTATTGACATTCTGGGCTTCTTTCCGGCCCTGCGGAGTTACTACCAGGGGCTGACGGCTCATGGTGTGGCCAACGCCATCATCTTTACGTTTGCTTTTTCCAACGCTTTCTTGCCGCTCATGGTGGCGCGGGCCCTTTCGCGTCGCTTGGATGAGCAACTGTTGTGGGCCAGTTTCGGCGCGTTGGTGCTGGGGAATCTGCTCGTGATCTACGCGGTCGTTACGAACAAGGCCAGCGTGCTCTACACCTCATATGCACCGCTGCAGGCACACTGGACCTACTATGTGGGACTGGTCCTTGTGGTGATCAGTACCTGGCTGGCGCTGCTGAATATGCTGCTGACCTGGCGCGCCTGGAAGCGTGACCATCCGGGCGTGCGCATGCCATTGCTGGCGCACATCTCAATTGTTTCCTACGTAATGTGGTTCCTGGCCTCCCTGCCTATTGCGGTCGAGTTCCTTTTCTTTCTGATTCCCTGGTCTTTTGGATGGGTGGAACGGACCGATCCGCTTTTAACGCGCACGCTCTTCTGGTTCACTGGTCACGCTATCGTATATGCCTGGCTGCTGCCGGCCTATGTATCGTGGTATGCGCTGGTACCGCGCCAGGCAGGCGGTAAGGTGATTAGCGATTCCCTGACGCGTCTGGTGTTCATTCTCTTTCTGCTCCTGTCGATTCCGACGGGTTTCCACCACCAGTACACCGATCCCGGCATCCATGAGGGATTCAAGTTCGTCCATGCCATTTTGACCTTTGGGGTCTTCTTCCCGAGCCTGATCACGGCTTTCAGCGTGATGGCCTCGTTGGAGATGGGGGGACGGGCGCATGGCGGACGGGGATTACTGGGATGGATTCCGAAGCTACCCTGGGGCGATCCGTCGCTATCGGCGCAGCTCCTGGCTATGATTACGTTTGTTTTTGGCGGGATTACCGGGTTGATCAACGCTTCTTTCACGATGAACCAGGTCATCCACAACACGACCTGGGTGCCGGGACACTTCCACATGACCGTCGGAAGTGCCGTGGCCATGACGTTCATGGGCGTGGCTTACTGGATGGTGCCCTACCTGACCGGCAAGAAGCTCTGGGGACGTAAGGTGGCACTGGCTTCCAACTGGATCTACACAATCGGTCTGTTGATCTTTGCCCGCGGGATGATTTCGGCCGGACTGGAAGGTATGCCACGTCGGACGTTTCTGGTGCAGGCACCCTACATGGATCCCGACTGGCTGGTCGGGCGCGTGCTGACCGGTGTGGGCGGTACGCTCATGTTTGTGGGCATCGCGCTATTCTTCGTGGTGATCATCATGACCATCTGGAAAGGTAAAGCAGGCGAAGCACCAGAAGATATTCCCTGGTCCGAAACGTTGATCGAACCTGCTAAAAATGGCTGGGCAACGCGTCTGGACCGGATCGGCTTCTGGGTGATCGTGGCAATCCTTCTGATCGTGATCGCCTACGGGCCGTTCTTTCTCAGTTACCTGCCACCCAACTACGTCTCACCGGGCTTCCGGATTTACTGAGGTAGATCTGGTAGTACGGAAGCGGGGTGGGCTATGGGCTCGCCCCGCTTTGTTTTAGACATACGGGTGAAAACTTGAGGATATACAGACATTCGGCGTGTTAGCATGGTATTCAATGGTATATTGCTTCGCAAAGTGCGCGTTATTGAACAGGTGGTTGCCGAGTTGCAATCGCTGGTGCCGCTTTCGGTCGAGCAATTGCAGACCGACTGGAAAATTCGGCGTGCGGTGGAGCGAAATTTCCAGATTGCCATTGAAGCCATGATCGATATTTGCCAGCGCATTCTGAGCGTGAAAGGCCAGACACCTGCATCGACTGCGGCCGAGGCGATAAAGCGCTGCGTGCAGCTGGAGGGACTTTCGAATGAACATCCTTACCGGCACATGGTGCAATTTCGAAATTTTATGGTGCATCAGTATGGGGAGGTAAGCCCCAACCTGCTAATTGATCTGGTCAATCAGCAGGTTGGCGATTTTCATCAGTTCGTTCGCAAAGTACAGGCCTATGTCACCGGTTGATTTCAAAGCCATCGAACAGGTGCTGGCACGTGATCCAAATGTGCTGGCTGGTTGGGTATTTGGTTCGGCACGGGAAGGCACGGTGCGTTCGGGCAGTGACCTGGACATCGGAGTGTTGGTGAAGAATCCACAGGCCTGGAATACGTTGGCCGAGCTGCGCGCCAGCCTACAGGAAGCCACCGGCATCGAGGCTATTGATCTGGTCGTGCTCAACGGGGCACACCCATTGCTGCAGTTTGAGGCGATTTCAGGCAGAGAGGTCTGGTGCCAAGACCGTGACCGCGTGGCTACTTTTGTCATGCACGTGGCTCGTGCCTGCGAGGATGCGCTGATCCTGCTGCAGCGGGGGCTCCGAATGAAGAAGGATGCGTAATGCCTCAGAGGCAGCAGGTACCCGTCATCGGGCAGGTGGGACGGGCTGATGTGGTGCAGATGGCCGCAGACAGTTGCAGCGGGCACTTCGTCGAAGGATATAGCGTTTTCTTTCGGCTTGCATAACTACGATCCGAGGAGCTGCGTACGAACCCATGGGGACCTATAAATCATCCGAACAGATCCGCCAGTCGTTTCTGGACTTCTTCCGGGAAAAGGGCCATGAGATTGTCCCGAGCGCGCCACTGGTGCCGCAGAATGATCCCACCCTGCTGTTTACCAATGCAGGGATGAATCAATTCAAAGATGTATTTCTGGGCACCGGTACTCGGCCTTATAAACGAGCGGCCAATACGCAGAAATGTCTGCGCGTATCGGGAAAGCATAACGATCTCGAAGAGGTGGGGCACGACACCTACCACCACACCTTCTTCGAGATGCTGGGCAACTGGAGCTTCGGCGATTACTTTAAGCGAGAAGCCATTCGATGGGCCTGGGAGTTGCTTGTGGAGCGCTGGGGCCTGGATCCCGACCGGCTCTATGCTACCGTTCACGAGGGAGATGAGACACTGGGGTTGGAGCCCGATACCGAGGCAGCCGAGCTCTGGAAGTCGGAAACGTCCATCGATCCCTCACACATCAAGTTCTGTCCGACCAAGGATAACTTCTGGATGATGGGCGATACGGGCCCATGTGGTCCCTGCAGCGAAATTCATATTGACCTGCGGCCTGATGAGGAGCGGCGGCGCGTGCCGGGGATCGAGCTGGTCAACGCCGATGATCCACGGGTAATCGAAATCTGGAATCTGGTTTTCATCCAGTATAATGCGCTGCCGGATGGGCGTCTGGAGCCGCTCCAGGCAAAGCACGTCGATACCGGTATGGGTCTGGAGCGCATTGTGGCCGTGCTTCAGGGAAAGACATCGAACTATGACACGGACCTGTTTGCCCCGATTCTGCAACGGGCGGCCGAGTTGTCACCACGCGATGAGGTGCGCGGCTACGACGACATCCGTGTCCCAGATGAACGAGAACGAGAGCGCATCCGGGTGGCGTTGCGCGTGGTAGCCGACCACATCCGGGCTATCGCCTTTGCGATTGCCGACGGCGTGGTACCGGGCAACACCGGTCGCGGCTATGTTATCCGGCGCATCCTGCGGCGGGCCGTGCGTTATGGCTATCAAACCCTGGGCTTTCGCGAACCTTTCCTCTACCGGCTTGTCGAGCCCCTGTCCTACAAAATGGGCCATGTTTTCCCGGAGATTGAGCGGCACCGTTCCTATGTGGAGCGCGTCATTCGTGCCGAAGAGGAAAGCTTCCTGGCCACGCTGGGCACCGGGCTGGCTTTCTTTGAACGCCTGCTACCTTACCTGAAGGCGGCTGCCGAGGGCCGTCCGATTGAGGCCATCCGGGCCGACCTGCTGCGTGACAGTCAGGCCCTTGATCTGCTGCAGAAAGCGTACGTGGACACCGCCGACCGTACTGCCATTGTCGAGGCCTTCCTGAAGAGTGCGGCGGAGAAAAATGTGCCCGGTGAGGTGGCTTTCCTGTTACACGACACCTATGGCTTTCCGATCGACCTGACGCAGCTTATGGCGCGCGAAGAAGGGCTGGGCGTCGATATGACACAGTATGAGGCCCTGATGCAACGCCAGCGCGAGCGGGCACGCGCTGCCTCTACCTTTGGCGCTGTCGTGCTGACGGCCGACGAAGAAGCATCCGGATGGCAACGTGTCAGCAAGGGCGAAGACTCCGTCTTTGTGGGCTACGACACGACGCGTGTTGAGGAGGCGCACATCCGCGCTGTGCGTACGGTCGAGACGCCCGAGGGTCCACGGCACGAACTGGTGCTCGACCAGACGCCCTTCTATGCGGAAAGTGGGGGGCAGGTAGGCGATACCGGTGTGTTGCACGTGGGGGACGAGGAGGTCCGTGTGCTTGATACGCAGAAGCTCAACAACCATATCGTGCACTATGTGGATCGGCTGCCCAAAGAACTGGAGGCACCGGTCGAAGCGGTGGTGGATGCGACGCGCCGCAAACGCATTGAGAAGCACCACACCGCTACCCACCTGCTGCATGCTGCACTGCGCGAAATCCTGGGAGCGCACGTGCAACAGAAGGGTTCGCTGGTGGCGCCCGATCGATTACGCTTTGACTTCAGCCACTTCGAACGTGTAACGCCCGAGCTGTTGCGTCAGATCGAAGCCCGTGTCAACGAGGTGATTCAGCGTAACGTGCCGCGTATCGAAGAGCGAGATGTACCTTTCGAAGAGGCCATTGCACGGGGGGCCATGGCGCTTTTCGGTGAAAAGTATGGAGATCGCGTGCGTGTGATCACTTTCGATCCGAACTTCTCGATGGAGCTCTGTGGGGGTACGCACGTGGCAGCAACGGGTGAGCTGGGGGTGTTCCGGATCATCTCGGAAGGATCAGTTGCTTCAGGCATTCGACGTGTGGAAGCCCTGGCCGGTCAGGATGCACTCGACTGGATCAACCAGCAGCTTTCCGAGCTGGAGCAGGCACGGGCGCAGTTCAAGAGCCTGCAGCGTTCGCTGGATGAAGAGATCGCAGCATTGGTCGAAGAGCAGCGTCGGCTGGAAAAGGAGCTGGCTGCACTTCGGCGGGAGCAGCAGAAGGCACGTCTGGCTACGCTGGTCGAACAGGCACATCGGGTGAACGGGTTGCGTGTAGTGACGGGCGAACTGGAGGCCCTTTCGATGGACGAGCTGCGTGAGCTGGCGCAAACGCTCAGAAGCCAGCTTGGCCGTGAAGGAGTCGCCGTGCTGGGCACCACCGATCCGAAAAAGCGAAAGGTATATCTGGCTGCGGCCGTGACCGACGACGTGGTAGCGCGTGGTCTGGAAGCCGGGCGGCTGGTTGGCGAAGTGGCTCGCATCGTAGGTGGCGGCGGAGGAGGACGCCCGACGCTGGCCACGGCCGGCGGACGCCAGCCCGAGCGGCTCCACGAGGCACTTGAAGCGGTGCCACGTCTGGTCCAGCAAATGGTCGATTAAGCATCCGCCCGGTATGTCCGGCCCCGCACCCGTCGATCTTATGCCGACGCTTGGCTATCTACCCTGCTGTGTGGAGGGGCCGGTCACTTGGCTGCCCAAAGCCGCTTATGCCCTTCGGATGTTGTTGCTGCCACTGGGGTGGGCACCGCGTTGGGTCGATCGCCTCACGCTGAAAGCTCTGGGTACAGGGATCTATTACGGTCCAGAAGCCCAGGGATGGCCGGCAGGCGTGCTATCTCTACCACTGCACGAAACAACGCTTACTTATTTTGCGGACAGGCGTCCCTATACCGCCGGACGTGTACGCTGGCGGTGGAACGGTACGGAGTTCTGGCCGGTCCTTTTTGGGAGTCCGGACGGGAGCACGGACGACCCGGTTGCTTCCGTGTTTTTCTGGCTCTCCGGCTGGCAGGAACACACGCAGCGCACGCGGGACGAGCATGGCCGCGTCCGCTATGCCGATACACTCCAGGCTGCGCTGGGGATTGCAACGCGGCCACCCGTCGAAGCAACACGCATGACCCTGGCCCGGGCGCTGGAGCAGTGCGATGTACGGGTGCGCCCTCGCCGATGGCACGACCGAACCTGGGCCTTCTGCCCGACGGTTGACATCGACTACACCCGTAAGTGGCGGCCAGGTATTCTCTATCGAGAGTTTTTCCAGTATCCGCTTCAAAACCTTTCCCGGCAACCGCTGGGTACGCGTCTGAAGCGGTTGATCGGCGTAGCAGGCGAAATACTGAGCCGCAGCGATCCGTTTCGTGCCGCTTTCTGGCGCATTGTGGAGCAGATCCGGGCATCAGGATCTGGCACCTTCTTCTTTAAAACAGGGGCAACCAGTCCACATGACGTGCGCTATCGGCCGGGGCGCCTGCTTCGCCGATGGCTTCGCGGGCTACAGGCAGCCGCTATGGAAATCGGTCTGCATCCAAGCTATCATGCGGCCACGCATCCAGAGCATCTGCGGCGTGAACGCGACCGGCTGACGGCGCTGCTGGGACGACCACCGCTTTCGGTGCGCACACACTATCTTCGCTGGATGGAACCGGCCACGCCGCGACTACTGGCAGCGGCTGGCTTTCGGATCGACAGTTCACTGGGGTGGTCTGATCACGAAGGATTCCGACGGGGTACCTGTCTGCCATTTCAGCTGTTTGATGTGCAGGCCAACACCCCGTTGCCGCTCTGGGAGCTGCCGCTGGCCATGATGGAGTCGGTGCTGTTTGTGCGGCGAGGGTTGACGCTTGAAGCAGCCTGTCACGCCACAGAGGTGTTACTTGACACATGCCGACGGTACGGTGGCCTGTGCGTAGCCCTCTGGCACAACACGCTCTGGGATGAGCGCGACTTTCCCGGTTGGGGCGCCCACTTTGAACATACACTGCAGTGGGCTGAGCATCAAGGAGCTTTGATCGTAGATCTGCAATCGGCGATAAATTCCTGGCGCTGAACGATAAGGCTCACGTCAGCTTGTCTGGTGAACGCCGGGCCAACACGTCTTCACGGGTGGGAATACGCCGGTGCACATACCAGAGGCCGATAGCGCCCAGGGCAATCACCAGCACCTTGGCGGACAGTGCGGGCAGGCGCCAGACGCTCAGCAGGATTGAGAGCACGATAATCAGCGTGGCCCACCACTTGGTACGACGCGGGATGCCCAGGCCGGCCTGATAGGCACGGATCGATGGCCCGATGCGGGGCAGGTCCAGCAGCCACTGTTCCAGGCGCGGACTGCTGCGGGCAAAGAGGTAAGTCGCCAGCAGAAAAAAGGGGGTAGCCGGCAACACGGGCAGCACGATACCCAGAAATCCCAGAGCGGTGCAGAGTAATCCACTGCCGAGTCGTAGCAGTCGCATCGCGTTGCCAGAAACTGGTGGCGGAGCGTCCGGGATCATGCCTACGCAGCGACGTAGCCTGCGTTTCGCCAATTGGAGGCGGAGAGGATTCACGCGGAAGGTTGACCGGAAGAATCGGCCGGTAGTGTGATATCGGGAGGCAAAGGCAGGAGCGTCCGAATGTCGAGGGCTTCGAAAGGTCTACCATTTACATAGAGGGGGCATCCAAGGCGTTCGGCCTTGTCGACCAGGGCATGTCCGAGCTCCGGGAAGTCTGCGTGACATCCGGGAATGACAAATCGGCGCCCATCACGCGTGGTTATGCGCAGGTCCTGGTCGGTCAGCTCTACATGATCGAGCAGACTCCAGTCGATCCGCCAGGCATGGCGGCCATAATCGTAGCCGGTCAACGCCGTTGCAGAAAGCTGGAGCCGCCAGATATGCTGTTGCAGGCGATAGAGTCGAAGGGCAGCCCAGGCTGTCAGGCCGCCCCATCCCAGGCAGAGCATGCCCGCCGTCGGCAGGTCAGCTATCTGATAACGACGCATAAGGCTCAGCAGTACCAGACCGCCTATAAAGCCGACGGCGGCCACGGCCACGGTCCAGGCTGCCTGTCGGCGAAGTTGCCGGAGCACCCGCTCGTCTTCGAAGACCAGAGATTCAGGCATCGCGACCGGAGGCTTTCACAGAAATTTACGACAGGAAAGGCAAGGAGTTCGGCCTCGGAGCAGGCCATTGGGACCGATGCAGGACGGCCAGGATGCAATGGATAGGCTTTTGATTTATGTAGGCTTGGCTGTTTTGAAAAAGTTCATAGCCAAACAGCATGATTGTATACAAAAGGCGCTCGTCCCTGTCAGAAAGACGAGCGCCCAGGTTGCCCGCGATGTCTCCGAGCAGCGCGGTCAGGCTTCCGGTTCGGGACGGCGCGCTACCAGCGTCAGGATGTCGTAGGTAGCCACCAGCTCGTCATCTTGATTGGTTACATCCACATGCCATTTGACAACGCCGCTGGGGCGTTCGCCTTTGCGTGCTTCGCGTGGAATCTTTTGCTTTACGGTCAATTTGGCCTGGATGGTGTCGCCCGGTTTAACCGGCTTTGTGAAGCGCAGGTTTTCCAGGCCGTAGTTGGCCAGTACCGGACCTGGACGGGGATCGACGAACAGACCGGCTGCGGCTGAGAGTACAAAGTAGCCGTGCGCGACGCGTCCCTGGAAGACTTCGCTTTCGCGGGCAGCCAGATCGTCCATGTGGGCATAGAAGAAGTCGCCACTGATGCCGGCAAAGTTGACAATGTCGGCTTCAGTGACGGTGCGGCGGGCAGTTGTGTACGTCTCGCCGATGCGCAGGTCGTCGAAGTATTTCCGGAAGGGGTGTACGTCAGCTTCGGGGCGGGCAGCGCCGGGCATCCACTCGTTGCCGATCGCTGTCAGCATGTCGGGTGAGCCCTGCAGGGCGGTGCGTTGCATGTAGCGATAGAGGCCACGGATGCCGCCCATTTCTTCACCGCCGCCGGCCCGTCCGGGGCCACCATGCACCAGATGGGGGAGCGGGGAGCCATGGCCGGTGTTCTCGCGGGCGCAGGTGCGATCCAGCACCAGCAGGCGGCCATGATAGGCGGCGGTACCCAGCACGACGGTGCGGGCCACGTCAGGATCAGCCGTCACCAGGGAGCCCACCAGGCTGCCACGCCCCATGCGAGCCAGCCGGATGGCTTCATCCAGGTCACGGTAGGGCATTACCGTATTGACAGGTCCGAACGCTTCCACAGTGTGCGGTGCTGTATGCTCGAAGGGATGGGCGCAATAGAGCAACGTCGGTGCAAAGAAAGCGCCGCGTTCAAGATCGGCTTCCACGAGCTGCAGGTCGCTGTCGCCGCCGCAGACAATTTCGCCGGCGGCAGCCAGTTCCTGCAGGCGGCTGCGCACTTCGGCCACCTGGTCGCGGCTTACCAGCGGTCCCATCTGTACGCGTTCGTTGGCCGGGTCGCCTACTACCACCTCGCGCAGGCGCTTAGAGAGTGCCTCGAGTACGGCATCGACACGGTCGGCCGGTACCAGCGTGCGCCGAATCGCCGTGCAGCGCTGCCCCGTCTTGATCGTCATTTCCCGGACCACTTCGTTCAGGAAGAGATCGAACTCGGGCATGTCGGGGGTGACGTCGGGGCCGAGCATGGAAAAGTTGAGCGAGTCGGCCTCCATGTTGAAGCGTACGGCTTCGCGTAGTACGGTGGGGTGCGACTTTAGCCGCAGCCCGGTTTCGGCCGAGCCTGTGAACGTGACCACGTCCTGGCCGGTCAGGTGGTCGAACAGGTCTCCCACGCCGCCGCAGATAAGTTGCAGCGCCCCTTCGGGCAGGAGGCCTGATTCGAGCAGGAGGCGGACGACACGTTCAGCGACGTAGGCTGTTACCGAAGCGGGCTTGACGATGGCGGGCATGCCGGCCAGGAAGGTGGGGGCCAGTTTTTCCAGCATGCCCCAGCAGGGGAAGTTGAAGGCGTTGATATGGACGGCCACGCCTTCAAGTGGCACCAGCAGATGGTGCCCCAGGAAAGTGCCGCCCCGGGAGATGCGTTCGGGTTCGCCTTCGAGCAGGAAGCGTTCATCAGGTAGTTCGCGGCGGCCTTTACTGGCATAAACGAAGAATGTCCCGATGCCGCCGTCAATGTCGAGCCAGGCATCCTGTTTGGTAGCGCCAGTGGCTCGCGAGAGCTCGTACAGTTCGGCCTTGTGTTCGTTGAGATAGAGGGCCAGGGCTTTGAGCATGCGAGCCCGTTCGTGGAAGGTCATCTGACGAAGCTTCGGACCGCCCACGCTCCGGGCGTATTCCAGCATGCCTTTGAAGTCCAGGCCTTCACTGGAAATTTCGGCAATGGGTTCACCGGTAACCGCATGGTACACCGGGCGGCCTTTGCCCTGAGGTGTGTGCCAGCGGCCCTGAGCAAAGCTCTGCACCTTACCGAGATAGACGGTCGTCTCCATGGTATCTGGCGGTTGGTTGTGGGGCTAACGGGGGCCTTATGTATCTTGCTGGAGTTCGGTAATGGTTTCGCGGAAGGTTTTGTAGATAGCTTCCATTTTGGGACGATCGGGAGGTACCTCACGCAGGGGCTCACAGGGGCGAAGGCTCCGGCGTAGCTGTTCTGGAAGCTGCTGGTAGAGTCGGGTGCCGGCCGTTTTCCAGGCCAGCCGTTCATCGCTGACCTCTCCCACAAGGCGGGCCGGTACACCCACGGCAATCTTGCGGTCGGGGATCTTCATGCGTTCCGGGACCAGCGTCAGCGCTCCGACGATGCTACCGGCACCTACCACGGCATGGTCCATCACCACGGCGTTCATGCCCACCAGCGCATTGCGGCCGATTCGGGCACCATGGATGATGGCGCCGTGCCCGATGTGGGCCGCTTCTTCCAGGACGACGGTGAGCCCGGGAAACATGTGGATGACGCAGTTTTCCTGCACGTTGCAGCCGTCTTCAATGATGATTTCGCCCCAGTCACCCCGGATGACGGCACCGGCGGCTACGTACACATTGCGACCGATTACGACGTTGCCGATCACCGTCGCGTTGGGGTGGATGAAGGCACTTTCGTGAACAACCGGGCGAAAGCCTTCGAATTCAAAGATGTTGGCCATGGTCTGCGTAGGTTGCTATATCCGTTCGATGACGGTAGCCATGCCCTGGCCAACGCCCACGCAGAGCGTGCAGAGGGCGTAGCGGGCCTGGCGTTGTTCCAGCTCAATGGTGGCGGTCAGGATCAACCGGGCACCCGACATACCCAGGGGGTGGCCAAGTGCAATAGCGCCCCCGTTGGGGTTCAGGCGTGGATCGTCGTCGGCCAACCCCCATTGCCGCACGCAGGCCAGTACCTGTGCGGCAAAGGCTTCGTTGAGTTCGATCACGTCCAGGTCGTCGAACGTCAGGTGCGCCCGTTGTAGCGCTCGACGAGCTGCTTCTACCGGCCCGATGCCCATGATGCGAGGCTCTACACCGACGACAGCGGAGCTGACGATGCGCGCCTTTGGCTTTAGATTGAAACGACGGACCGCGTCTTCCGAGGCCAGCAGCAACGCACAGGCACCGTCGTTGAGGCCCGAGGAATTGCCGGCTGTCACGGTGCCATCTTTCCGAAAAACCGGAGGCAGCTTGGCAAGTGCTTCGAGTGTGGTCTCCGGCCGGATGTGTTCATCGTCCTGCACCAGTCGGGGAGGCGCTTTGGGCTGGGGGGCTTCTACCGGAACGATCTCCAGCGCCAGACGCCCCTGCTCACGAGCTGCCGCAGCCTTCTTGTGGGAACGATAGGCGAACCGATCCTGATCTTCACGAGCAATGCCGTACAGTTCCACAAGGTTCTCGGCGGTGCAGCCCATCGGTTCAGCGCCGTAGCGGGCTTCCATTTTCGGATTGACGAAACGCCAGCCCAGGCTGGTGTCGTAGAGTTCGACGTCACGCCCAAAGGGGCGGCTGGCTTTAGAGAGTACGAAGGGGGCGCGCGTCATGTGCTCGATACCGCCGGCCAGGTACAGGTCGCCGTCGCCAGCCCGGATGGCACGGGCTGCTTCCACGACGGCGCTCATGCCGGAGGCACAGAGGCGGTTGATCGTGACACCCGGCACGCTGGGGGGCAGACCGGCCAGCAACAACGCCATGCGGGCTACGTTGCGGTTATCTTCGCCGGCCTGGTTGGCACAGCCCATATACACGTCGTCGATGGCGGCCGGGTCGATTTCTGGATGTCGGTCCAGCAGGGCATGGAGTACGTGGGCGGCCAGATCGTCGGCCCGTACGGTGGCCAACGCGCCCCCCAGGCGTCCGATGGGGGTTCGTACCCCGTCGATGATATAGGCGTCCCGCATACGACTCGGGTTGGTTGCGAACTGAAAAGCGCTTCCGAACAAACGGATCAGGCGTGGGGCTGTTTCGTGCGGTACACCGTACCGCGCACAAAGGCTACACGGGTCCCATCGGCCCGTGTCACCACCACGTCGTAGAGGGCCACACGGTTGCCAGCTGATACTTCTTCAGCCGTGGCCGTAAGCACATCGCCGGCCCGGACAGGCGTGGCAAAGAACACGGAGCTTTCGAGCGTCATGGTTACCGAGCCGCAGGTGTTCGAAGCAAAAGCCAGGGCGCTATCGGCCAGGGCAAAGGCGATCCCCCCATGGGCGACGGCAAAGCCGTTCAGCATTTCCGGGCGTACGGTCATGCGTACGACGGCCCGGCCAGGCGTAACCGCCAGCACTTCGATCCCCAGCCACTGGCTGAACGCATCCCGGGCCATCATCTGGTCCACGATCCGACGGGCCCGCTGCTCGGGCGTTTCGTTTTTTGTTTCCGCAGGCATAAAGTCGTGACTGCTCATGGCAGGACTCAGGTGTCGGCTTCTTCAAAGAAGCGCATATTTCGATGGATCATCTGGCGGAAAAGCGGGCTGGGACGGTAGCGATCTTCACGGTAGGTATCGTAGAGCGATTCCATCCAGCCCAGCACAGTTTGCAGTCCCAGCTCATCAGCCCAGTGAAGCAAACCCTTCGGGTAGTTTACGCCCAGTTGCATGGCCCGGTCAATGTCTTCGGGTGAAGCAATGCGCCAGAAGACGGCATCAACAGCTTCGTTGATCAGCATGGCCAGAATTCGCTGAAAAATTTGCTGGCCGAGCGTCGGATCCGTAACCGGGGAGGGGTTAGTAGCGCCTTCCCGGTAGTCGTAAAAGCCGATACCGGTTTTGCGCCCCAGTCGGCCCGCTTCGACCATGCGTTGCTGCGTGAACGAAGGACGATAGCGGGGTTCGTAGAAGCATGCTTTCCAGAGCGTTTCGGTCACGCGAAAGTTGATGTCGTTGCCGATCAGGTCCATCAATTCGAAGGGACCCATGCGGAAGCCTCCGAACGTGCGCATGGCCCAGTCGATGGTAGGCACGTCGGCGATGCCTTCCTCCAGAATGCGCAGGGCTTCGCCATAAAAGGGACGGGCCACCCGGTTGACGATGAAGCCTGGCGTGTCGCGGGCAACGACGGGCGTTTTGCCCCAGGCTTCCACTAATGAGCGCGTACAGGCTACTACTTCGGAGGCTGTGGCCACGCCCGGGACTATTTCGACCAGTGGCATCAGGGGGGCTGGATTGAAAAAATGCAATCCAAGCACCCGTTCCGGTCGCTGGCAGGCCGAAGCAATGGCCGTCACCGACAGCGACGATGTATTGGTGGCCAGGATGGCCTCTGGCGCAACCAGGCGTTCCAGCTGGGCAAAAAGGGTCTGCTTGGCCGCCAGATCCTCGACAATAGCTTCGATGATCAGCCCGCAGGTTGCCAATGGTTCCGGTCCGTCGCGCAGAAACGTGATGCGCTTCAGGATTTCGGCATCCTGGCCCGGTGCCAGCTTGCCTTTTGCGACCAATCGGCTCAGGATGCGTTCGAGAAAAGCACGGGCATCTTCCAGTGCTCGGGGATTGCTGTCATGGAGCAGGACCGGATGGCCGAAGGTGGCGGCCACCTGGGCAATGCCGCGTCCCATCGTGCCGGCACCAACGATGCCCACGAGGGTGGCAGCGGTGAGGGTTGGTGTCATGGTAGTGCGTGGCTAACGTCCCTGGAAAACCGGTGGGCGCTTTTCGAGGAAGGCGGCAACGCCCTCCTGATAGTCGTGTGTGCGACCAGCTTCAGCCTGCAGTTCGGCTTCCAGTTCAAGCTGGGCATCCAGGTCGCTGGTGAAGGAGCGATTCAGGGCACGCTTGATCATGCCCAGGGCACGGGTAGGCATGGCCGCCAGGCGGCGTGCCAGTGCCATGGCTTCATCCATCAGGCGGTCGGCCGGACACACCTGATAGATCAGTCCCATTGCGTGGGCCTCGGAAGCTGAAAGCTTGTCGGCCAGCATCATCAGGGCCGTTGCCCGGGCCTGTCCAACCAGACGAGGCAGTAGGAAGGTGCCACCGCTGTCAGGGATCAGGCCGATGCGCGAAAAAGCCTGAATGAAGGTGGCCTGATCAGCAGCTACCACGAAATCGCAGGCCAGCGCAATGTTGGCACCGGCGCCGGCGGCGGCGCCGTTGACGGCCGCCACAAAGGGCTTTTCGGTATGCCGGATAAGCCGGATGATCGGATTGTACTGGGCACGTACAATCTCGCCGAGGTCCGGAGCTGGTTCGCCTTCGCGCGGCAGCACGGCCTGCAGGTCCTGGCCGGCACAGAAGGCGCGTCCAGCCCCGGTCAACACAATGGCACGCACCGTCGGATCGTCGGCCGCCCGCTGCAGGGCGTCAATGGTTTCGTCGGCCATCGGCCGATGGAAGCTGTTCAGTACCTCTGGCCGGTTCAGCGTGAGCGTCGCCACGCCGCTGTCGCATTCATAACGAATGAAACGGTAATGCATGGTGCTTCTCAGGTTGAGCGCAGTTCCAGGAAAAGAAACTTATGAAAAGAAAACCTAAAACGGAAAGACTCCGAGCGTCGGAGGCGATGCGAAGTCTGTCCGAAAATCGGCCCGGGGAGACGGGCGGCTTGAAGAGAGGGGGAAAGGTTTGGTATAATAGAAGCGCTTCCATCCAAATGTTACGAGGCAGGTGTTTTCGTTTGCTACATTGCAGGTCGAAGCGGACGACCAGGGCATTGTGTGCTGTACCTTTAACCGCCCAGAGGTGCGCAATGCCCTTAATCTGGAGATGGTTCAAGAGATACGTCAGTTGCTGGAGCAGCTGGCTGTCCGTAACGAAGTGCGCGTACTGATCTTTACCGGAGCCGGCAACCAGGCATTTGTCAGCGGCGCTGATATTGCTGAGCTCCGAAAGCGGGGACGGGCCGAAGCGCTACAGCGGATCAATAACAGCCTGTTTCGAGAAATTGAGCAGTTTCCGGTGCCGACCATCGCGGCTGTGCGCGGTTGGGCCCTGGGGGGAGGGTGTGAGCTGGCTATGGCCTGCGACTTGCGCGTTGCTGGAGAGAGCGCTCGCTTCGGACAGCCCGAAGTCCGGCTGGGTATTATTCCCGGTGCCGGGGCTACGTATCGACTTCCACGTCTGGTAGGTACGGGTAAAGCTCGTGAGCTGATCTTTACCGGTCGTATTATTGAAGCCGCCGAGGCGCTGGCGATCGGACTGGTCAACTATGTGGTGCCTGACGATCAAGTGCTGGAAAAAGCCCGGGCGCTGGCCGAAGAGATCGCAGCAGGTAGTCCGCTGGCTGTTCGTTTCGCCAAGATGGCGCTGAACGCAGCCGCCGAGATGAGCACCGACGCCGGATTGACGCTGGAGACCATCATGCAGGCTGTGCTCTTTGAAGACGAAGAAAAGTACCGGCGCATGACCGATTTTCTGGAGCGCAGACGTGCGCGTAAATCCTGACAAGGCGATGGGGGGCAAACAGAACCGCACAACAGGCACGCAACGCAAAAAGCGCCGGGCTGCGCCGGCGATGGGGCCGGATGCTGCCTTCGACTGGCAGCGTGTGGCCCGACTGGTGCTGATGGCTCGTTATCTTGATGAACTGGAAGAAACGCGCCTGCTCCCCGAGCGCAAGGTGCGTTACCAGTTTTCGGCGAAGGGGCACGAGCTGGCACAGGTGCTGCTTGGTCAGCTGCTGACGCACCCGAAAGACGGTGTCAGCACGTACTATCGATCGCGCCCGCTGATGCTGGCCCTGGGCGTTTCGCCTGAAGAAGCGCTGGCAGCTTCGATGGGTAAGGCGGGGGGTTACAGTGATGGACGGGATGTGGGCGTGGTGTGCAACCTGCCTGGCCGCAATGGACCAACGGTCTTGCCTATGGCCGGGGACGTCGGCTCACAGTACACACCGGGCGTCGGCTGGGCACAGGCCATCTGCTATCGACGCGATGTGCTGCAGGAGGCAGACTACCAGGGGGCGTTGGCGGTGGTGCATGGGGGCGAGGGATCAGTGGCCACGAACGGCTTCTGGGCTGCCCTGAACATTGCCACTACGCTGCGGTTGCCTGTTCTCTTCTACATCGAAGACAATGGCTACGCGATTTCGGTGCCGGGCCATCTGCAGACGCCAGGCGGTAATATTGCCCGCAACCTTGCCGCTTTTGGCAACTTGCACGTGCTGGACGGCGACGGTACGCAACCGGAAACGGCCGCCCGCCTGTTGCACGAGGCAATAGCCCGGGTGCGCGTCGGTGAGGGACCGGTCCTGTTGCGACTGACAATGCCTCGGCTTTCGGGCCACTCCGGCCATGACAACCAGGCCTACAAACCCCCCGAAGTGCTGGAAGCAGAACGGGCCCGTGATCCACTGCGTGCGCTGCATCGGTTTCTGGTACCTTCGGTGCTGTCGGACGACGCCTGGGCACAACTGGAGGCCGCTGTGGCTCGGGAGGTGGAAGAGGCCCTGGCTGCTGCGCTCAAGCGGCCAGATCCGGATCCCGCACGGGTGACCCGTTATGTTTTTGCCGAGGTAGGAGAGGATGGGGCCCCGGAAATCCAGCAGGCCGGGGGCATGGCACCGGAAGGCCTCAGGCTCTCGGAGGGTACCGATCGGCCCCGACCGGAGCCGCCGCGGATCAACATGGTGGAGGCGATTCGTCGGACGCTGGCCCACGAGCTGCGCATCAACCCGCGGGTGATCGTCTTTGGCGAAGACGTGGGGCCAAAAGGCGGTGTGCATACGGCCACGCTGGGCCTGCAGGAGGAATTCGGCGAAGCCCGCGTGTTCGACACCAGCCTGTCCGAAGAGGGTATCATCGGACGGGCTGTCGGTATGGCGCTGGCCGGTCTGATGCCGGTGGCCGAGCTTCAGTTTCGAAAGTACGCGGATCCAGCTACCGAACAGCTCAACAACTGTGGGACGATCCGCTGGCGTACGGCCAATCGCTTCGCCGCACCGATTGTGGTGCGCATGCCGGGTGGATTTGCACGGGTAGGCGATCCCTGGCACAGCGTATCCGATGAGGTGCGCTGGGTACACGCGATTGGCTGGCAGGTGGCCTATCCGTCCAATGCCGAAGACGCTGTGGGTTTGCTGCGAGCGGCTATGCGCTCGCTCAATCCCACAATCTTTTTCGAGCACCGGCTGTTGCTGGATCATCCGACGGCTCGCCGCCCCTATCCCGGCGATGACTTCGTGTTGCCCTTCGGGCGGGCTCGAATTGTGCGGTCCGGCGAGGCGCTCACCGTGGTTACCTGGGGGGCTATGGTCCATCGGTGTGAAGCGGCCTGTGAGGAGGCCGGCATCGATGCTGAAATCATCGACCTGCGTACGCTACAGCCCTGGGACCGGGACGCTGTGCTGGCTTCGGTGCAACGAACCAATCGATGCCTGATCGTGCATGAGGATACGCTGACGGCCGGCTTCGGGGCAGAGATTGCCGCCGTGCTGGCCCGTGATGCCTTCACCTACCTGGATGCACCGGTCGAGCGGCTGGCCGTCCCCGATATTCCGATTCCCTACCATCCACAGCTACTCGAAGCAACCGTCCCCGACGTGGCCCGGATTGCAACAGCCATGCGTGCGCTGCTTGCTTTTTAAGCAACCGAAAACAAGCCCTGATGCCTTATGGCGCATGATGAGTGCTTTCTGATTCTGGGAGGAGCTGGCCTGGTTGGCTCGCAGATCGTGCGGGAAGTAAGCCGCCAGCTACATCCCCGAAAAGTGATCGTGGCGAGTCTGTTACGCCAGGAGGTCGAAGCACTGCTCGCAGAAGTGCGACAGGAATTTCCCCAGGTGGAATTTGTGGGCGAATGGGGCAATGTGTTTGTGCGTGAGGATTTTCGGGAATTGCCGCGCGAGCAGCTGCTGGGGAATCCTGATTATCGGGAAGCCCTGTATGAAGATCTCTTTGGCAATATCGATGCCGCCTACGAACGCTCGGTACTGGTGCGACTTGTTCGAGAGCACCGGCCCGATGTGATTGTGGACTGCATCAATACGGCCACAGCGCTCAGCTACCAGGAGGTGGAACCCCTAAGCCTCCGGACGCACGATGCCCTGCGGCAACTCGAGCAGGCGCCCGATGATCCGGCCGCCCGGGAGACGTTGAAGACCGATGTCGAAGTCCTGCTTATTTCACAGGCGGCTTTGCAGCTTATCCGGCATATCCGGATGCTCCACCGCGCCATGTGTGAGGTGGGCACGCGTGTCTATGTAAAGATCGGCACGACGGGCACTGGCGGCATGGGACTCAACATTCCCTATACGCATAGCGAAGACCGGCCCAGCGTGCCGCTGATGATGAAGACGGCTATGGCGTTTGCCCATACGGGGTTATTGTTTCTGATGGCTCGCACGCCGGGAGGACCACTGGTCAAGGAGGTGAAGCCCGCAGCCATGATCGGCTACCGGCGCGTGGCGCTTCAGCCGGTGCGGCGACGGGGACGACCACAGTTTGTCTATGAAGCTCGTCGCGAACCCCTCCAGGATCGTCTGGTGCTGCGTGAAGATGAATGCCGTTACCAGAAGCAGGGAGAGCTGGTAATGGCCGGGGTCGATACCGGTGAGAACGGCTTTTTTGCACGGGGTGAATTTGAAACCATCACGCACATCGGACAGATGGAATTTCTCACGCCCGAGGAGATTGCCGAGCAGGTCGTCCTGGAAATCAAAGGCAGTAATACCGGTCACGACATCATCGCCGGTATCGACAGTAACGTGATGGTGCCCAGCTACCGGGCCGGGGTACTGCGCCATACCGCCCTGCGGCGATTGCGCCAGCTGGAACGAGAATCCAACGGACACAGCGTAGCCCTGGGACAACTGGGCCCCCCCGAGCTGTCCAAACTGCTCTACGAGGCGCATCTACTCAAGCTCAACTATAAAACGCTGACGGCCGTCTGCCAGACACCCGCTGAAGAGGTGGCGGAGACGCTCTTTCGCTTCCTGGAAGCTGAGACGACGTTGCGCAATCAGATCATTTCGATCGGGGTGCCTATTCTGGCGCCCGACGGCCAGCAGCTTATCCGGGGACCTTTCATTAATATCCCCGAAAGCATCTACGATGAGGTGCCGGTTACGCCTGAAGACATTGACCGCTGGGCTCGTAAAGGATGGGTCGATCTGCGACCGGTTAACATACGCCGCTGGCAGGAACGTTTTACGCGGATGATGGCGGCCAAGCCATTCCTGCACACACAGGGGACGGCTTCCATTACCCGCACTACCTACCTGCACGACACCATTGAGATCGGAGAGGTCGTGGCCTGGATTTTTGCCAACGAAGAGGGTGGATATCGCATCAAGTAAGGAGCGCCGCGTGTCAGAGCGGCTTGAAGTACTCAAAGGGTTGACGACAGGCTTCGCAGAAGAAGAGGGCCTTGCAGGCGGTCGAGCCGAAGGCGCTTGTCTGACGCGTCTGCTCTGAGCCACAGAAAGGACAGGGCACCGATGGCCTGTTGGATTCCACAAAAAATGGCAGGGGGATCAGGTCTGGGGCTTCTTCGGCACGTGGGGGAGGAGGCGCAATTCCATAGGCTCGAAGTTTTTCGCGGGCTTCGTCGGTCATCCAGTCCGTCGTCCAGGGCTCGCGAAACACTTTGTGCACGACCACCTGCTGGAATCCACGAGCCTGCAAGGTGCGCACGATCTCACTTTCAATCGTGCGCATGGCGGGGCAGCCCGTATAGGTGGGCGTGATGTCGACATGTACGGTATCCTGCTCCAGACGCACATCCCGCACAATCCCCATCTCTACGATGTTCAGGACTGGAATCTCTGGATCCCGAACTTCCGTCAGTGCTTCCAGAATGTCGGCAGGCGTCATGGTCGGTAGGGAAGGGTTTGACAGCTACCACTTGGCACCTGGGTAGGCCCGCTGGAGAAATTGCATCTCAGCGAGCAGGTAGCCCAGGTGCTCCGTATGATGACCGCGTCGTCCTCCCGTCGCCATGTAGGGTGGATTTTCCGGAACCGTCAGGGTGGCCTCCTGGAGGGTGGTCGTGACCTGTGTATTCCATTTGGGATAGAGGGCGGTCATGTCGGGCGCAATGTGGGCCTGCGTAAGGGTTTGCAGGGTATCATCCACTTCAAACAGCTCGCCTGTGTACATCCAGAGCTCGTCCAGCGCGGCCTGCGTCCGTCGATGACTTTCTTCGGTGCCGTCGCCCAGGCATCGGATCCATTCGCTGCTATGCCGCAGATGGTAGCGCATCTCTTTGAGCGCCTTTGCCGCAATGCCGGCCAGTGGTTCAAAAACGCTCTGTTGCAGCGCTTCGTAGAGCAGACAGGCGTAGGTTGCAAAGAGAAACTGACGCGTGATGGTAAAGGCAAAATCCCCACGGGGAAGCTCAACCAGCTGCACGTTGCGAAATTCGTAAGCATCCCGAAGGAAGGCCAGATCATCGGCTGTGCGGCCTTTGCCTTCGACCTGACCGGCCAGTGTCAGCAACGCCTCGGCATGTCCCAGACAGTCAAGTGCCAGGTTGGCCAGCGCAATGTCCTCTTCCAGGTACGGACCGTGCCCGCACCATTCCGAAAGGCGGTGGCCCAGAATCAGCGCATCGTCGCCCAGGCGCAGCAGGTATTCAAAAAGCGCCGGACGAATAGCGGCATCAAGGGTTTCGAGGTTCATGTTCGCAGCAGCACACATCCTGTTTTTGGACAATGGGCAGACCTCAACATCAACAACATGCAAACGCTACCATGCCCTCTTTCATGTTGCAACAGCTTCCGGTAGACGGGTTAGCACCTGCTTGCACGACCCGCTGGCAGGGGCTCTGCCCTCCTGAAGGGGAAGGAAAGACATTCTTCCCCACGCCCCTTGCTGATCGCCGCATGAACGGAGAGGAGCCCCATGCTTTCAGATATTCTTTACCCCGTGCGGCACCTTGTAGAAAAGGGGGTGCCGATAGGGCTTGGTATCAGCCGGGTCGAAGAACGGCCCCTCATCGCCGGGCTGGGTAGCGTAGATAGCTTCGGTGGGAACTACCCAGATGCTGACCACGGGGCCCCGACGTGCATAGACGTCGCGCGCGTGTTGCAGGGCCATCTCGGCGTGCGGGGCCCGTACACTCCCTACATGTTCGTGGGGGGCACCGGTGCGGGATTGCACGAATACCTCCCACAGACGCAATCCGTTTTCCATATCATTCCTGACTGATTGCTGCAACAGGTTGGGCAGCACGTTGCTGACGTTTACGGGCGTAGGCCTGTACCGCTTCGCGCACCCAGGCGCCTTCTTCATGGGCTTTGCGACGGGCGCGTAGCCGTTCACGATTGCAGGGACCGTGACCCCGAATGACCCGCCAGAATTCTTCCCAGTCGATGGGGCCGATCAGCCAGTTACCGGTTTTTTCGTCGTAGCGCAGTTCCGGATCTGGAATTGTCATGCCCAGGGCCAGCACCTGCGGCACCGTAATGTTAATGAAATGCTGACGCAGCTCGTCGTTTGTTTTACGTTTGACTTTCCAGCGCAGTAGTTCGGCACTGTTGGGCGACTGATCGTCCGGCGGGCCAAACATCATGAGCGTAGGCCACCACCAGCGGTTGATGGCGTCCTGCAACATCTGGCGCTGCTCCGGGGTACCCCGCGCCAGCGTTACGCAGATCTCGTAGCCCTGGCGTTTATGGAAGGCTTCTTCCTTACAGATGCGAATCATGGCGCGGGCATAAGGACCATAGGATGTCTTGGCCAGCATTGTCTGGTTGACAATGGCCGCACCGTCCACGAACCAGCCGATGACACCTACGTCGGCCCAGGTGAGTGTGGGGTAGTTGAAAATGTTCGAGTACTTGGCCCGCCCTTCAAGCAGATCCTGAATGAGCTGGTAGCGATCAACACCCAGCGTTTCAGTGGCGCTGTAGAGATAAAGCCCGTGACCGGCTTCGTCCTGCACTTTGGCCAGCAGCGCCATCTTACGGCGCAGGTTGGGCGCGCGCGTAATCCAGTTCCCTTCGGGCAACATGCCCACAATCTCCGAATGGGCATGCTGCGACATCATACGAATAAGCTGGCGTCGGTAGCGCTCAGGCATCCAGTCGCGCGGCTCAATCTTTTCGCCCGCGTTGATGCGTTCTTGGAACGTTTCCAGCAGTCTGGCTTCGTTGTCCATAGGGCACCGAATTTTTGTGGCGGCAATTCTTTTGAAACCGCTTCCAGCACAAATTAAAACAACTTTCTTTCCACCTTCAAGCAGCTTTCAAGTCAACGGTAAGGCTTGTATAGAGGTTCCGTTCTCGTAAAACAAAGGGGGCGTTGCGTGAGGGACGCTGCGGTGGTACTTTTACAGGCCGGATCAGGTCATCCTGAGCTGCGTTTGCCGTTAGCAAGCAACTTACCATCCATCTGGACGACACCCGAACAGACGATGGCAGCCAATCGGCCGGAAAGGCAGGTGGGGCAGACGCCGCTCATGCGGCAGTATTACAGGATCAAGTCCCGCTATCCGAACGCCATCTTACTGTTTCGGATGGGGGACTTTTACGAGACGTTCGATGAGGATGCGCATATCGTCAGCCGCGTACTGGGTATTACGCTGACGAAGCGGGCCAACGGTCAGGCTGCCGACGTGCCGCTGGCCGGTTTTCCACATCATGCGCTGGATAATTACTTGCCCAAGCTGGTCCGGGCAGGCTATCGGGTAGCGATCTGCGAGCAACTTGAGGATCCCAAGTATGCTCGGAAAGTCGTCAAGCGCGATGTGGTCGAAGTGGTCACGCCGGGGGTCTCGTTTCATGAGCAGCTACTTGATCCTAAGCGGGCCAACTATCTGGCGGCGGTTGTCTGGGGCACCGAGCGAAGCGAACGGGATCGTATTGGCTTTGCCTTTCTGGATGCTTCAACCGGGGAGTTTTCCGTAACAGAGGTATCGGCGCACCGTTTGGAGGACCTGTTGCAGACGATTCAGCCAGCTGAGGTGCTGGTCGACAAAAACCAGCGCAATCGGTTGCAGCAGATTCGGGGCCTTTCGTTTGTGATTACCCCTCAGGAAGACTGGGTGTTTAGCTTTGATTATGCCTATGAGGTGCTACTCCGGCACTTTAAGACGCATTCGCTCAAAGGCTTTGGGGTCGACGACCTGCGACTGGGTATCCGGGCAGCCGGGGCGGCCCTGCACTATCTGGGCGAGACGCAGAAAGGCCGGTTGCCGCATGTGCGCCGGCTTACGCGCTACGCTACCGACGAATACATGGTGCTTGATCCGCAGACGAGGCGTAATCTGGAGCTGGTTGCCTCTCTGCAGGATGGTACACGGGAAGGTTCGCTCGTACAGATCCTTGACGAGACGCTCACGCCGATGGGGGGGCGTCTGCTTCGACGTTGGCTACTACGGCCCCTCAAAAACGTGCGGCAGATCGAAAAACGCCTGGATGCGGTCGAGGCCCTCGTGCGGGACCGACGGTTGCGTGAGCGCCTGCGCGAAGAACTCCGTCAGGTAGGTGATCTGGAACGGCTGGCTGCCCGCGTTTGCACCGGCCGCGCTTCCCCGCGCGACCTGATGCACCTGCGGTTGACGCTCGAACAGATCCCACCTGTCAAGCAGGCCCTGGCGGGTGTGTCCTGCGACACGCTGCGTCGGTTGGCCGAACAGCTTATGCTCTGCACTCAGGTTGTCGAACGCATCCGTCAGGCGCTGGTCGACGATCCGCCTGCCGCGTTAAGCGACGGAGGCGTCATTCGCGAGGGCTTCAGCTCCGAACTGGACGAGCTACGTGAGATTGCGCGTTCGGGCAAGGATTTCATTGCCCGCTTGCAGCAGAAAGAAATCGAGCGGACGGGGATTCCATCGCTCAAGGTGGGCTTCAACAAGGTGTTCGGGTACTACATTGAGGTTACCAATGCACACCGCGATAAAATCCCACCCCACTACATTCGCAAGCAAACGCTGGTCAACGCCGAACGCTACATCACACCAGAGCTGAAAGAGTACGAGGAAAAAATTCTTTCGGCCGAGGAAAAGATCGCCAGTCTGGAGGCTGAGCTGTTTAACCGGCTACGCCTGGAAGTGGCCGAGACTACGGCTGAGCTGCAGCTCAATGCCTCGCTCCTGGCCATGCTGGATGTCTTCTGCAGCCTGGCCGAGGTGGCCGAGCGCTACAACTACACGCGGCCGGAGCTGCACGAGGGCATGGAGCTACTTATCGAAGAAGGACGCCATCCGGTTGTCGAGCGCACGCTACCACCTGGTGAGCCTTTTATCCCGAACGACATCTACTTGGACACGCACACGCAGCAGATCCTGATCATCACGGGACCGAACATGGCGGGCAAGAGCGTGGTGCTGCGTCAGACTGGCCTGATTGTATTGCTGGCGCAGATCGGCTCGTTCGTGCCGGCTCGCCGCGCGCGCATCGGCATTGTCGATCGCATCTTCACCCGGGTAGGTGCTTCGGACAATCTGGCTGCTGGTGAGAGCACGTTTCTCGTCGAAATGAACGAGACGGCCAACATCCTCAACAATGCTACGCCACGCTCCCTGATTCTACTCGACGAGGTCGGACGGGGTACTTCGACCTTCGATGGGCTGTCGATTGCCTGGGCACTTGTCGAGTATTTGCACGAGACGCCTTCGGTGGCTGCCCGCACGCTCTTTGCCACGCATTATCATGAGCTGAACGAGCTGGCCGAGCGCTTCCCGCGCGTGAAGAACTTCCGTGTGCAGGTGGAAGAACACGATGGAAAAATCATCTTTCTGCACAAGCTGGTCCCGGGCGGCGCAGACCATTCCTACGGCATTGAGGTTGCTCGCATGGCCGGCTTGCCCGAACCGGTCATTAGCCGGGCCCGTGAGATTCTGCACCATCTGGAGGCGCAGCATCTGGTTGTGGAGGCACCGGCCGGTGATGGAGAGCCGGTCCGGACGATACGTTCGGCCCGCGCTGCGCATATTCCGGCCGATACGTCAGCCTTCCAGCTTTCGCTGTTTGCGCAGCCTACGCCCGATCCAGTGGCCGAAGAACTCAAGGAACGGCTGTGCCAGCTCGATCCCAACCGGATAACACCCATCGAAGCATTACTGCTGCTTGACGAACTCAAACGGATCGTAGAGCGTCATGATTCGTGATTTTCTGGGGGCCTATCCACGCTTTGATACCACTAATTTTATTGCGCCGAATGCTGTGGTTATTGGGGATGTAACGCTGGAGCCTTATGCCAGCATCTGGTACGGCGCCGTCGTACGAGCCGACGTGAACTGGATTCGCATCGGCGAGGCTTCCAACATCCAGGATGGGGCGATCATTCACGTTACGCGCGGCACTGCTCCCACGCTGATAGGTCCCCGGGTAACCGTAGGCCATGGGGCCGTGCTGCATGGCTGTACCGTCGAAGCAAATGTGCTGATCGGGATCGGCGCGGTGGTGCTCGACGGTGCTATCATTGGACGCGATAGTCTGATCGGCGCACGGGCTCTCGTACCGCCTGGCATGCAGGTGCCTCCGCGTTCGCTGGTGCTGGGGGTGCCCGGGCGTGTGGTGCGCACGCTTTCCGAGGAAGAAGTGGCGAGTATTGCCCGCTACGCGCAGAACTACCTGGAGTATAGCGCCATCTATCGAGGTGAGGTTCGGCCCGAGCGTAATCCATTCTATGATCCACCGGAAACCGACGCTGGATCGCCGGGTTAGCGCCGGGCCCTGCCATCAGACCAACCCGACCAAAGGAAGACCATGCGCATCTTGGTGCTCGGAAGTGGCGGACGAGAACATGCGATCACCTGGGCCCTGGCGCAGAGTCCACAGCGCCCGCAGCTGTTTATTGCGCCGGGTAATCCCGGTACGGCCATGCTGGGCACGAACGTGCCGATAGCGGCTACCGACGCGGCCAATTTACGCAAGCTGGTGCGCGAGCAGGGGATCGAACTGGTCGTTGTCGGACCGGAACAGCCCCTGGTCGAGGGCGTGGCCGATGCGTTGCGGGCTGAGGGGGTACGCGTTGTGGGACCGTCGGTAGCGGCTGCCCGCTTGGAAGGCAGCAAGGCGTTTGCCAAAGCTTTTATGCAGCGCCACGGTATTCCTACGGCGGCCTACCGCACCTTTTCGGCTGAGCAACTGGGGGAAGCGCTGGCCTATGTTGACCGACACCCAGAGCCGCTTGTGGTCAAGGCCAGTGGTCTGGCTGCTGGCAAGGGGGCAATTGTGTGTGCAACGCGGGAAGAGGCGCGGCGAGCGTTGCGCTGGATGATGGAAGAGGGGGGGCTGGGTAAGGCCGGTAGCGAGGTGGTGATCGAAGCCTTTATGGAAGGTGAAGAAGCCAGCGTTTTTGCGCTGACTGACGGTCGCGACTATGTGCTGCTGGCTCCGGCTCAGGATCATAAGCGTATCGGTGATGGGGACACCGGCCCCAACACGGGCGGCATGGGTGCCTATGCTCCGGCACCGGTAGTGACTGCAAGGGTGCTGGAGCAGGTGGCCCGTGAGATCGTGGAGCCCGTGCTGACCGGGATGGCTGATGAAGGACATCCGTACCAGGGAATACTGTACTGCGGGTTAATGATTACCGAGGAGGGGCCGAAAGTGGTTGAGTTCAACTGTCGTCTGGGTGATCCTGAAGCCCAGGTAGTGCTGCCAGTGGCCGAAGTCGACTGGGTGGAGGTGTTCGATCGCGTGGCTTCGGGACAGGTGGCCGACCTGGAGGTACCTCCGCCGCGGCGGGCTGCGGCCTGTGTGGTGCTGGCCGCTGAGGGCTATCCGGGGAGCTACCGTAAGGGAATGCCGATTGAGGGGCTGGAAGCAGTCGAAGCGTTGTCGGATGTGATCGTCTTTCAGGCTGGCACACGCCGCACCGAAGACGGACGGCTGGTTACGGCCGGCGGCCGGGTGCTGGGTATAACCGCCGTGGCTGATACGCTGGCATCGGCTATCCATCGCGCCTACGAGGCCGTCGAAGCAATCCACTTCGAGGGCAAATACTTTCGCCGTGACATCGGCCAAAAAGGGCTGGCACGTCTGGCAGCGGCCGGCGCGCTATAGCTGGTGGCTTTGCTGGCTGCTCGGTGCGTCACCGGTCACAGGGCAGACGCTGGACACGCTGCAGCTGGAGCCACGGGTTGCGTTCATTGAAGCGCAGGCGCTGGCAGCCGATCCGACCGGACGTCTCTATGTGGCTGATGCGGGCCGACATGCGGTGATCCGACTGACTCCCGATGGCCGGGTCGAAGATATACTGGGCGGTCCGGGCAGCGGTCCGGGCCGCTTCGACACACCGGTAGCTGTCGATGCACAAACGGGCCTCTCGTTCTGGGTGGCTGAAGCCGGTAACCAACGGCTGCAACGACTTTCCTGGCGAGGGCTACCGCTGGAGACGGTGCCACTACCGACGGGACTTGTCCCAGCCGCTGTACGACAGCTTGGCCGATGGCTGTTTGTGCTGGATGCAGCAGCCGCACGACTCTGGCGGCGTGGACCAGATGGGCGTTGGCAGGTTTCGGACGCACTCGACCGGGGTGCGTTGCAGCAGCCGGTAGCACTTACGATCGGCCCAGGTAGCCGGTTGCTCATTGCTGATGCAGCCCGGCGTGTGGTGCTTGCCTACGACTACCGGGGCACGTTCGAAAGACCATGGATTGCTTCGCTACCCGGTACGCCCCAGGCCATGGATGCCCAGGGCGACACCCTCTGGCTGGTGATCGATTCCCAGTTGATGCGCTACCTGCCCGATGGACAGCTGCAGGTTATGGGATGGCTTCCGTTCGACGTGGTGGGGATGATATGGCAGGGCAGGCGCGGATGGATCCTATCGCGCCAGCACCTTTATTATGCTCAGTTGTCAGTACCCGGACGCAGGTAGGCCGTGGTGCTCAGAATTTCGGCCACAATTTTGTATTTGCGCTGTGGCGTCAGCATGTTGGCCTTGCGCAACGCCCGCATGCGGTCTTTAAGGCTACGAACGTGCGCCTGGAGAAACAGCAGGTTTTCCTGAATGTACCGCTCGGCCGCCTTCAGGGCCTGCTCGCCTACATCAGTCTTCATCACCGAATACAACGTTTGCAGGTTGAATGGTTAAGCGTGTAAAGACTACGCCTGACAATATGCATGCCGACGAGCTGACGTCCGGCGGCTTCTTGATGCATGCGCTCGCAAATTACGATATTATGCGTAAGCAGCAACCAAGCCGGCCTGCATGCCCATGACAGCTGTGTTACGAGAAGGGTAGGGAGTTATTCCGAAACGAACCCGCAGGAACGGTGCGGCCGCCTTCAGGGCTGGTCGGCTGGGTGTTGCTACTGGGAACCATCGGGCCGGCCTACGGGCAAACTTTTCCGGGAACGCTCACCTGGCAGGATACGCTGCAGGTAGGCACGGCGCGTGTCTTTGTGCTTCGTCCGTTTATGCTGCGCCAGACGGTGCAGGTCTGGCTCGACGATCAGCCACTGGACACCAGCGCGTACCGTCTGGATGCCGTACAGGGCGTGCTTGTACTGGTAGCCGACAGTCTGCGGGGTGAACGGCTCGTGGTGGCCTATCGCACGCTTCCTTTTGCGGTGCCTCCTGTGTATCAGCGTTACCAGGCGCGCCTGTTGCCGTTGGTTGACGTAGTATCGAACGAGCCACCGCAGACCAAGCCCCCAGCTCCAACCCTACGGTTTGCTGCTGGGCTACGGCCACGTGGACGTATCACGCGGGGTATCGTAACAGGCAACCGGCAGGACGTATCCGTTGCTTCGGCCCTGCAGCTTGAGCTCAGTGGAGAAGTAGCTGAAGGCGTTACCCTGGAGGCGTTGCTCAGCGATGCCGATGTGCCGCTCAGCCCCGAAGGGACCACACAACGCCTGCGCGAATTTGACCGCATCTCCGTACGTCTGCAAGCGCGGCATACGCAGGTGCAACTGGGCGACTATGCGCTTACGCTGGGCGAAGGAACGCTCTATGGCGTGCAGCGCAAACTGCAGGGAGCCATGCTGAGCGCCCAACTACCGGGCACCGGGCCTGTCCGACGCATAACCTTCCAGGTGTCGGGAGCCGTTTCCAGAGGAACCTACCGTCGCCAGGTTATCCTTCCCATTGAAGGAGTACAGGGCCCCTATCGTCTTACCGGAGCCGCGGGCGAACCTTTTGTGCTGGTGCTGCCCGGTACCGAGCGTGTTTATCTGGATGGCCGCCTGCTCGAGCGTGGTACCGATTATGTGATCGACTATGCAACAGGCGAGCTGACCTTCACCCCCCGCCATCTGATCACGGCAGAGCGGCGCATCAGCGTCGAATTTTCGTATACCACAGGCAACAGCGCGCGCTCACTGGTCGCCGCTCAGACGCATCTGGAGCTGGGTCGTACACGTACCGTAGCTTTTCTGGAGGTAGGCGCATTGCGCGAGGCTGACGGGCGGCGCTTTGGCGAGACGTTTGGTCTGACGCGCGCCGATTCGCTGGCGCTGCGGCAGGCTGGTGATGGGCTGGCCGTTCGTTCTGGCGCCGAGCAAGTGCCGTTCGACCCAGAAGCCCCTTATGTACTCTACACGCGCGAGGTGCGGACGCTGCCTGACGGCACGATCGACACCATCTACGTCGCCCTGACAGGCCCACCGCCGCCTGGCACGCCTGTTTACCGCGTGACCTTCAGCCGGGTGGGACCTGGGCGTGGACGGTACGTTCGCGCCGGACAGGCGGTCAATGGTATCGTGTACGTTTACCGGGGTCCCGGTCAGGGCGACTACGAGCCCGTACGTCTGCTGCCTACGCCCCTGTTGCACCAGCTGATCGGCGTGCGGGTCGGGGTACATCCACAGCCGGGTTGGACAGTCGGAGGTGAATGGGCCCGTTCGCGCTACGATGCCAACCGCCTTTCGCCCTATGATGCGGCTGATGATGTGGCCGACGCCTATCGGCTCTTTCTCCGGGTTGATTCGCTGCCGTTGCCGCTTGGACGCCTGACAGCGGCGCTGCAACGCCAGCACCTCAATGCGCATTTCGCGGCCTTCAGCCGCATCCAACCGGTCGAGTTTGCGCGCCGGTGGAACCTGGATGTGCGGGACCTGACCGAAATCAGCGGGGCCTTTGTCCAACCCACCATGGAGACGGCCGACGAAGTCCGCCTGGACTGGCTGGCCGGGCAGGACATGGCGTTTGCGCTGGAGCTGGGACGGCTCCAGCGGCCGGGACAGTTTCAAGGCGAACGACAGGCCCTGAGCCTGGTGCTGGGCCGCGAAACAACTCCGCAGCTTCGCTACCGGCTGGAGCAGATTCGAAGTCGACACGAGGTGGCTGCCGAGCAAGGACGCTGGCTCCGACAGGAAGGACGGCTGGCCCTTCCCCGGCTCGCCGGGCTGATGCCTTACGTGGAAGCACTTCATGAAGACCGCCGCCAGCGTGCGTTGACTTCCGATAGCCTGCATACCGGCTCACTTGCCTATCTGGAGGTGCGGCCTGGGCTTACCTGGCAGCGACCACTGTTGCAGGCTGAGCTGTCGGTGAGCTGGCGAAAAGAAGCCGATGTCTGGCAGGGACAGCGCTTTCCTTCGGGACGAATCTGGACGCTGCAGGGACGGCTGCAGTACCGAACCGGTGCTCGTTGGGGCACTACCGTCGAGCTGGGCTATCGCCGCCGACGTACCCCCCCGCGCTTCGCTGCCCGATATCCCCAGGATCAGACCCTGGCCATTCGATGGGATGGATTCGTACGCAGTCGTCAGCAGCTGGTGGGCCTCAACTGGCACTATAGTGTCCAGAGCGAGCGAGCGCCGGTCTTGCAGGAAGTGTATGTGCGCACCGGACCGGAATTCGGGCAGTACGTCTGGGAAGATTTCAACGGCGACGGCTTACCGCAGGTGGATGAGTTTGTGCCGGAAACGCTACCAGACGAAGGCGTTTACGAACGAGTGCTGGTTCCCTCCGACTCACTCACGGCAGCAACGGCCATCGCGTCGCGACTGCAGCTGGAGCTGGCACCTGGCCGCCGCTGGGAGGCACTCCGACTGCTTACATTGCGAACGATTGTCGAGCTACGCGATCGTACAAGGGATCCAGCACTCGGCCGCCTGCTTCTGCTCGATCCGGCCCATCTGCTACGTACCCGTACCACACTGGATGGCCGACTGCGGTTGGTACAGGATGTTTACCTGGGGCGGGGTCATCCAGATGGGCGCCTAACGCTGTCGGTGGCGGGGGTGCGCACGCTGGCGCAGCGAGCAACGGGAAAGGAGCAGCGATTCATACTGCGAGGCTATCTGGAGGCACGCTACCGGGTGGCTAAGCACTGGATGCTGGGGCTGGAGGCCGAAGCGCAGCGCGATCGCCAGATGAGTGAGGGACTGCGCGGTCGCACCTATCGGCTTCGGCAGTATCGGTTGCAGCTCAGGCTGGATCGCCTGCGGGATCACGGACGGGTCGGCAGTGCAGTGGTGATCGGGCGCGGGCTGGCCGACCTACCGCTACGCCTGTGGTTGGTGCGCTTGCCGCTTGAAGTCGAACAGGCACGGCCCGGGAATGGCCGAGTACGTCTGCGCTTCGAGCCGGCCTACGTATGGCAGCAGGGAATGCTGGAGGGACCTGCAGGCTACCTGCTTGCCAACGGACTGGCAGCCGGTTGGAACGTGACCTGGGGAGCGGAACTGGAGCGCACGCTTTCGGACAATCTTGAGCTGACGGTGGGCTATCATGGCCGATGGCGTACGGCCGCGCCCTTTCGTCACACGCTACGCGTGGAGTTGAGCGCGGTGTTGTGAGTGTTACAGGCGTCCTGAATGTAGAATAACCCAGATCAGATAAGCGGCCAGGAGGACAGTCAGCAGGAACCCGAAGCCCAGGGCTGGACCGATCAGGTGCTCCATGCCGGGTAAGCGTACGGCTGTCAGCAGCACGGCCAGTCCGATGATCAAGGCCGCCGTCAGCATACCCAGCACCAGCCGGTTTGTCAGTCGCTCCAGCCGAGCGATGAAGGGGTCGAAGCCTTCCGGTCGCATGCCCACCTGAATTCTTCCCTGCTCCAGCGCATGAAGTAAGCGTCGAAGCTGGCGAGGAAGGGTCAGGCCAAACTCGGCAGCCTCCAGGGTGGCCCATCCCAGCCGTCGCATCCATGATAGTGGTAGGTAGCGATGCAGCAGTAAACGCTGAACATAACCTGGTAGGAGGGTGGTGACCCGAAAGTCTGGCGCCAGTTGTCCGGCCAGCCCTTCGGCCATCATGATGGTCTTCAGGAGCAGGACCAGGTTAGCGGGTAGGTGTAGACGGTGGCGGCGGACGATGGTCAACACTTCCTTCAGGATTGGCGCAATCTGTAGTTCCTGGAGGGGGCGGTCGTAGTAGCTCAGCATGAAGTGACGCAGATCCTCGCGAAGCACGGAGCGATCCACGTGTCGTCGGGCTACGCCCAGTTCCAGAAAGGCATCGACCATCCAATCTGGATCTTGTTGGGCGAGTGCCAGCAAGAGCTGGGCCAGGCGGTCTTGCGTGGAGGTGTCCACCACACCCACCATGCCAAAGTCGATCAGGCCAATGGTGCCGCTGGCTTCTACGAAAAAGTTTCCCGGATGCGGGTCGGCATGGAAGAAGCCATCTTCGAAGACCATCTGCATCAGGATGTGGGCGATGCGTTCGGCCAGTTCGGTGCGATTGTAGCCAGCAGCGTCGAGGGCGGTCAGATTATCAATTTTGATACCCCGGATGCGCTCCAGCGTGAGCACGCGTGAGGTGGAATAGTCCCAGAATATGCGGGGGATGTGGACGATCGGATTGTTGGCGAAATTCTGGGCAAAGCGTTCGGCATTACGTCCTTCACGCAGGTAATCCAGTTCGGCCCGGAGCGTCAGGGCAAATTCCTGAACGATGCCGACAATGTCGTAGGTTTCAGCCAGCTCCCAGTGGCGGCTGGCTGTATGAGCCAGGTTCAGCAGTAGTTCCAGGTCTTGTTCGACCTGTTCAACGACGCCAGGGCGTCGCACCTTAACGACCACCTCGGTGCCGTCGGGCAGGGTGGCTGCGTGTGCCTGGCCGATGGAAGCAGCGGCCAGCGGATTGGGATCGAAGTGGGTGAACAGTTCGGAAAGCGGATGTCCCAGTTCGGTTTCGATGATGGACTGGATGACATCACCGGGGACGGGAGCAGCTGCGTCCTGCAGTCTGGCCAGTTCACGCTGATAGGAGGGAGGGAGCAGGTCGGCGCGGGTAGCCAGAAACTGGCCAAGCTTGATCCAGGCCGCCCCCAGTTCTTCGAGCGCCATGCGCAGATGCTCGGGGGCGGCATAGGGTTCGGCGCGGCGTGGGTGGCCCAGCAGGCCGCGGTGTATCGGTACGAAGCGTTCCATACCGAAGATGCTTACCAGGTATCCCAGGCCGTGGCGGAGGAGCACCTCGGCGATCTGGCGGGCTCGATGCGTTCGCGTGGCAAGTGCAGGTGGCATAATTGTCCGGAGTTTGACGCCACCTGCATACTACAACACCCGAGAATAGGATGGCAAGCCCACGCTGGAAAGTGGTCGAGAATTAATTGAAATAAACAAATATATACCAAAAGGTGCGATTAAAACCGTGCATGCGCCCTTGTGCAGTGGCGCTCGCCCCGAAATTTCAATACCAAAAAGGTGCGATTAAAACTTGGCGGAAATAAAATGGGGAAGCGGCACGGCGCAAGCGTTTCAATACCAAAAAGGTGCGATTAAAACAGCGCAGCGATCCAGCGCTTGCTCGTCCACATCAATCTTTTCAATACCAAAAAGGTGCGATTAAAACCCAGGAACACCCGGCCGTCGTGGCGCTCTACGACGTTTTCAATACCAAAAAGGTGCGATTAAAACTGGGTCAGGTCACAGAGGAGGAGCGAGTTGGAGAGGGTTTTCAATACCAAAAAGGTGCGATTAAAACCAAAGTTTCGTTATATTAAAGCAGTCAATCGCACCGGTTTTCAATACCAAAAAGGTGCGATTAAAACAGTCGTTGACGAGAAAGGAAACGTGATAAAAGCCTTGTTTTCAATACCAAAAAGGTGCGATTAAAACGGCGCACTGTTGTGCTGGTGGACGTCAGCGGTAGCATTTTCAATACCAAAAAGGTGCGATTAAAACCAGATTCAACAGATCGCCAGCGCTATCGCGACCACGCTTTTCAATACCAAAAAGGTGCGATTAAAACTTGGTGGTGCTGAAATTTTTACAGATGGTGCAGCTCCTTTTCAATACCAAAAAGGTGCGATTAAAACCTTAGACGAGAGCAAGCCGGCCGTTTGTTGGCGAAATTTTCAATACCAAAAAGGTGCGATTAAAACTCGACCAGGCCACCATCGGCCATACGCCTGACCTGCTTTACCAAAAAGGTGCGATTAAAACACGTGCGAAGAAAGCTTCTGGCTGTCAAATACCAGCTTTTTCAATACCAAAAAGGTGCGATTAAAACCCCGCTCCCGTCGCCAGGCTCGGGCGATCAACACGTTTTTCAATACCAAAAAGGTGCGATTAAAACGCTGCTGGCTGACAAGCTGCAGCACTTCACTTACGCCTTTCAATACCAAAAAGGTGCGATTAAAACAACAGTTGAAGGAATTGGCGATTTGGGCCGGATTTTCCTTTCAATACCAAAAAGGTGCGATTAAAACAGCATTCTATTTTGTAGAAGAGAAGTAAACGCCGGCTTTCAATACCAAAAAGGTGCGATTAAAACCTGCGACAAATGCCACACTTCCAGAATCTTCCAGCCTTTCAATACCAAAAAGGTGCGATTAAAACACGGAGACGTGTTATGACAACGTACGTTTATCTAAAGCTTTCAATACCAAAAAGGTGCGATTAAAACTAACGAAAGTATTTTATAGAATTTAATTTCTTCCCCCTTTCAATACCAAAAAGGTGCGATTAAAACGTTTTAGAGTACGGATACACAACTGCCCCGTCTTGGCTTTCAATACCAAAAAGGTGCGATTAAAACCGCTTACGATAGTACCTCCAGCAGTTGCAGGCTCAACTTTCAATACCAAAAAGGTGCGATTAAAACCTACG
>JAUZRN010000060.1 GCA_030950375.1 Rhodothermus sp.
GCAAACGAAGTTGCAGAAAGAAGGTCCGGCCGTACAGGAAGAGGTTGCGCTGGTGCGCGCGGCGCGCGTCCCAGACGGTCCGGCCCAGATTTGTCACGTCGAACAAGTTCTTGACCCCGGTGCTGATCCAGAGCCGTTGCTGCCAGAATGAGCGCTGCACGGTCAGATCCAGCAGATGATAGTCGGGCACCTGAGCCTGCCGCAGCTCCGTCTGGCCTGTAGCCCGATCCCGCACGGTATAGTAGAGGGTCTGGCGCCCACCATAGCGATACAACACCAACACCTGGAGTGAACCGGGCAGCATGGCGTCCAACCCGCTCAGCACGTCGATCGTCCGCTCATAAGACGGGGCGTCTGGATAGGCCTCCGAGAGCGCCACATATCGCCACAGCGGTGTCACCGTACTCCAGAAATCCACGTTCGCTCCGCGTAGCCGCACGGTTACCTCAACCCCGCGCGTGCGGTATTGTCGGACGTTCTCATAATGGCGCGTCCAGATGCCCTGCGCATTGCGCACCAGCGGACTGAGTGCGATCAGATTGCGCACGTTGTTCAGAAAAGCGGCCACCTCCAGCCCTCCCTGCCATGCCCCCAACACCTGACGGTGCTCATAGCGAAAGCCGGCATGCCAGGAGATTTCAGGCTTCAGCGCCGGCGTGCCCGTAATGTGATAGGTGTTGGGCCCCAGTGTCATCCAGTAATCCAGGTAACGTTCTTTCAGGGAAGGAGCCCGGAACCCCTGTGCGAGCGTAAAGCGCCAGGTATGGGATGTGCCCAGGTCGAACCGTACGTTCAGGGCCGGTGTCAGCAACGCCTGCCCTTCGTCGTTGAACGAATAGCGAAAAGCCGGCCGCAGATATATCGCCTTCGACCGGTACAGCAAGCCTCCAAACAATGCATAGGTACCCAGCTGGCGACTGCGCGAGGCGATCCGGGCTCCTTCGATCTGCTCAACCCATACCTCACCGCCTACGAATACCTGCAGACCCGTAGCGCCCAGATGATACAGGTAGTGCCCGCGCAGAAAACCTTGACGGTACGCTGTAGTGTCGATGGCGTCCGTCTGCCAAGTTCGGCTACCGCGCTGCGTCTGTACCAGGAAAGGAATGATCTTTCGATTGTACTGGCTCCAGTTGGCCGTTAAGTGCAGGTAGCGTCCTGTCCAACGGCGGGTATAGGCCAGCGTATGCCGGATACGCCGGCTCCGGTACTCATTATCCCGGGCGAGGCCTTCGTTATTGGGTTCACCGCGTTCAATGAGCACCTCATCGAAAAGTTGACCCGTGTAGGTCAACCGTCCCCATCGTCCATCAATGCCCATGGCGGGTACGAAAAAAATCTGGCGGCGCTCCGGCCAGTCGGCCGCCCGAATAGCCTCGGCACTTTCACCATAGCCGTCAAACGCATAGCGCCTGAGTTGCAGGCTACCCCAGAATAATCCGCGCCGGTAACGCAGCTCCAGGCTATTATCCCAGCTTCCTACGCTTTCAAAATAACTGCGGAAGCCCACCGAAGGCCCTTCGGGCAGCCGTCCCCCCGTCTCGGTAATCAAATTGATAACGCCGCCCAGGGCATGGGAGCCGTAAAAAACCGAGGAAGGTCCTTCGACGATCTCCACGCGGTCCACGTTGGTTAGCGAGAACTGGGCCAGATCAAGCCTACCATCAATTCGCCCCAGTACGGGCACGCCATCGACCAGAATGGCTACATGTTGCGGGCTCAGTCCCTGCAGCTCTGGAGCGCCTCCGAGCACCCGATGCTGCACGATCGTAAGCTGCGGTACCTGATAAAGCAGGGCTTGCAAATGGGAGACAGCCCGCAGCACGATCTGCCTCGACGAAAACACCCGTACCGGTTGCACCGTCTGATGCAACGGCGTCGGCTCAAAATGCGCGGTAATCACCACCGAATCAAGCTGGACCGCCTCCTGCAGCACCGGCTGCTGCGCCCACACCAAACGGCTTACGTCCAGCAGAAACAATGCAAGGTATAGTCCAACACGCCTTCCCATCAGTAAATGTCGTTGGCGGTGTTATAGACATTGAATTTGCCCGTCGGCGTAATCAGCCAGTCTCCCTGAATCACCTGCTTCAGCTCCAACGTCCGATCGTCAAAAATCAGCAGGGCATTGGTAGCGGGATCATCCTTGCGCCCCCATACCGATACCCAGACCTCATCCCCACGCTGGTTATACTCCAGATGGACTGCCCGACCAACGGGTATCGACTCGGGAACCTTCAGCTCCTTGACCAGCTCCAGCGTCTCGGTGTCGAAAACATAGAGGGTGCGCTGCAGCTCAGGATCGTTGCTCAACGGCCGATCGACCCACAGGTGGCGCGACTTTGGATGCGTCTTGATAAACAGGTTCCCCCCACCTGCACCGGGCAACTCCAGCTTGTGAACCACCTTCCATTGGTTGGGACCCGGATCCGTTGCGATCAACGCGATCGTATTATCTCCCAGATGGCCCGTTGCCCAGAGATTTCCATAGGTAGGATTATAGAAGTTGGCACCTCGGCCCGGATGCGGACGCCGTCCTGTTTCCTCAATCGCCTCAATTTCTTTTTCCTGCACATCCACAACCACCACCTTGTTCTTATTGTTGGCCGCAACCAGGAAATACCGCTTCGTATGATCCCATCCCCCGTCATGTAAAAACTGCTCCGCCTTCAAGACGTCAACGCTGACCTTCCCACGGGCTACCCCGGAATAATCGACCAGCCAGACCTGACCGGTTTCCTTGACGTTGACGACCCAGAGAGGATCATGATGCGATGCCACGATGGAAGCCACCCGCGCCTCATCGTAAAAAGCTCCTTCATTGACGTCATAGCCGCTGGTGCGCATAATCTTGAGCGGCTCCAGCGTCAACCCATCCAGAATCACAAAGTGTGGTGGGTTATAAGCGCCCAGAATGGCATATCGATCGGTAAAGTCTCCTCTGGGGCCCTTGTATTTGCTTACATCAACCGATCGGGCATCATACGCTCCTTTAATCTCGGCCACCATCTGCGGAGGATCCATCCACAGATCGATCAACGTTACTTTGCCATCACGTCCAATCGAGTAGAAATAGCGTCCGGAAGCCGAGCTGCGCAGGATGTGCACGGCAAAGCCTGTGTTGATAATACTGACCAGCTCCTTTGTGTCGCCATCGATGATGGCTACCTTCCCCACATCACGCAGCACAACACCAAAGAAATTCTGCCAGTTACGATCATGCTGCGGACGCGCCGGACGCTGCTCGACAGGCACGTGCACTTTCCACGAAGCCCGCATATCCTCCAGATTCATGGGCGGGATAGGCGGTGGCGGTAGCTGAAGAAAACGGGCCAACAGATCGATCTCCTCTTCCGAAAGGATCCCTTGCCGCCCCCAGTCGGGCATGCCCCCAGGCGTTCCATTGGTGATGAACGCCTTGATGGCCATCGTACCCAGCTGGCGCGTGCCCGGATACGTACTGCCCTCCGGCGCCTCCGGAAGCAGATGCGGCCCCGTGGCACCCCGCCGGGTGGTGCCATGGCAGCCCGCACAGTAGTTGAAGAAGAGTTGCTTGGCCCGCACAAATTCCTCTTCGGTCAACGAGATGGCATCCACAGGCGCCTGCTCCGATTTCAGAGCGCTTTCAGGTCGCTGGCAGCCAATCACCAGCCCCCAGCCCCCCAGCACCAGCCCCAGAGCCACCCCGATCAGTCGATAACCTTTCATGGCAATATCCAAATTAGTACAAAAAACTCATTTGTATTCTTATAGCTGAAAACAATCTGTGGTCAAGAGAGCAACTGCGAAGCAGATCGATTTTACAGGATATTACACCAGTCTATATAGAAACTTGACACGACGCTTATTCGCACCGTGGCGTAACCTGTCGGCCGTGCAGACGCCCCACGACGTGGGCCACCCCCCGGCATGCCACCGGATCCTCCAGGTGACGGTAGAGCAATTCGGGAATGCGGGTCTGAAAGACAGCTTTTCTCAGAGCGACATCGTTGCCCAACTCGTAGAGCCGCAGCAGTTCCACCAGGGGTGCCAGCCGGGGATCGTGCTTGCCCGCAGGAATACGCGCCAGCGTCGCCTCAATCCAGGGTAGGTCCTCCACCTGTGGTACAGGCAGACGAGGGCCGCCTGGACTTCCTGTCAGACCGCGCCTCTCAGCCAGGTTCTCCTGTCTGAGCAGATAGCGGGCGGCCCGTTGCAATGCTGGTGGATCGTCCCACAGCGCTTCCACCAGTCGCCGCGTGCCAGCAAATCCAAAGTGTGCCAGCAAGCCGAACGCCGTTTCATCGCCGATCTCTGCTCGGACCGCCTGCAAGAAGAGCTGCCACACGGCTTCACGCAGATCTTCAGGAATCTGCGTCACCCCCTGCAGCAACCTGAGCTGGTGTTCTAGCGAAAGGGTCTGATCCTCCACCACACGGCCGACCAGCCAGGCATCGAAGCACTCAGGAGCAACCAGATGCCTGACCAGCACCAGGGCAGGCGGGTCCGCTTCAGCCGCAAGTATCTCGCGGAGCATCTGCACCATATCGCCGGGGCCATAGCGTGCAGGAGCAGACGTCCATGCTTCAAGCGGAAGCCCGGCCAGACGTTCAAGCAGTGCCTGTGCCACTTCCGGCAAAGCCGGTGGTCCTTCCAGCAGCGCGCGACGCCAGCGTGCCTCTCCCTCTCGATGTAGCAGGATGGCCAGCAGCCGGTCCACCGAACCCGGTTCGCGGCGCAGTGCGTGGAGATAGGCGCTTTCCAGCGCAGCCACCACATTTTCGGCTGCATCTCCCTCTTCAAGTCGTGCAGCCAGCGCAGCCACCAGTTCCGGCGTAAAGGCCCGTGTCTGCCCCAGCGCCTTTGCAGCCTCGTGCCGTACGTAGTCACCCGGATCCCGCGTGGCCGCCAGCAGCGCCGCCGTAGTGGCCGTGTCTTCAGCTGGAACAGCGACGAAATAGGCGGCTGCGTAGCGACGTATCCATGCATCGGCATCGTTCAGGAGCGAGCGGATTTCCGGCTCCACTGCAGCCCGCCAGGTGCCGGGACGTGCCCTCCGAAGCGCCTCGATGGCCTGCAGACGGGCTTTCTGAGCGGGATCGTACCGGGCAATACGCACCAGCGAGGCAACCACTCGCTCCGGTAACGGTACGTCCTGGCTGTTACTCAGAAGCTGCAGTGTGTGCCCTCGCTTTTCATCGGATTGCCCGAGCACGGAGAGCAGGTACTGCTCGGCCTCCACATCCTCTGCCAGCAGAAGCGCCTCCAGTGCCTGCCGCCGCACGTCTTCGTCCGTATCCTCCAGTGCAGCCCGCAGCAGCTGCCGCGCGCGCGCCATTACATCCGGCCGGCTCTGCAGGGCTGCTACCAGAGCGTGCCCGTGTTCGGCATCACCCAGACGGGCCAGTCTGTCGGTATCCTCCGGCGGAATCCAGGCAAAGCCCAGCAGGAAGGCCGCCTCCCGGCGCAGCGCCGGATCGGAGGCGTGGAGCGCCTCCAACACCCGATCCCAGTGCCCGACGCGGGCCAGCAGACGTAACAGCCAGGGAGCTGGCTCGGACTGATAGGCTTCTTCCAGGAGGGGCGCGATGGGATCGGCATGGGTCCATAACGCACGCCATCGGTCCCATGCACAGGGCTGTAGATTCCGTACGCGCTTATCTGCCTGAACCAGTCGGAAAAGGCGCACCAGCCCCTCGCGACCGGCGGCGGCCAGCAGGTGCACGGCTACTTCGCATCGCTCTGGCTGGACCGCCCAGGTTTCAAGTGTGGGCCATGCGGAAACCGGTGGCGGCGGCAGCGTTTCGCCTGCCCGGATCCAGGCACGCAGGAGCGGCAGTGCATCTTCCAGGAAGGTGGGATCTACTGCACCGGCCAGAAGCCGGCGTTTCTGCTCCAGACTCAGACGTCGGGATTGCAGTTTTTCCAGAAAGAGCTGACGGTACCTTCGCGTGCTGATCCACACCGCCTGCTCCGGAGGCAGGGGCGGTGGATCCAGCGCCAACGCAATAAGCACCTGCGAGCCGGTGTCGGTCGTATCCACCGCCAGGATGTCCGGAAGCTTCCAGGCATACGGGCCCCGATAGGTGCGCAGCCACGCGATGAAGTCCGGCGGAAACGACATCTTCAGCGTAACCTCCGATTCCACCAGCAGGTCCAGCAGCCTCTGCCGCTCGGCCTCTCCGGTCGCTCGCTGAAATAGCTCCGTGACGGTCTGGCGCAGCGCCCGTGCGGCCGCCTTCTGCATCAGCGGCTCCTGAGCGGCCAGCTTCAGCATGTCCAGCGCCAGCTCCCGGTGGCCGGGAGGGCCGTCCACCACCCATGTCAGCGGCACCTGCACCAGCAGCGTTTCGGCCAGCGCCGGATCCATGGCAGCCAGGGCCGGCGCGATCATGCCGTAGATCGTTCGCAGCGTAAAGCGCACCTCCGGCGGAGCGGCAGGATCTCGCCAGATGCCCAGCGTCAGTCGACCAATGGACGCTTCCTGACCGAAGAGGTATCCTGCTTCCAGCGCCCGGACAAGCTCCTGAAGCACAGGCCGGGCCTGCGCCACTGACTGTACTGCTTTCAGCGCCCGGAGTAGCTGCTCACTGGGGCGGACCGGCTGCGCGACACAGACCATCGGGAGCAACAGTCCGTAAAGCAAGACCCACGGCCGCATACCTGCTTACCGGTTGCGTGCGCGTACAATCTGGAGCCGCGTGCGAAGCAAGGCCAGAAAAGCCCAGTCCCCCTGAAGTTCTTCATAAAACGATGAATGCAGCGGCAGTCCCAGCCCCAGATACCCCCAGCCACTGCCCGAACGTTGCACGCCTATGTTAGGGAAAAGCATGATGCCCGTAAAATTCAGATCTTCCGCCGCCCGGGCCACACCGGGGTAGAGCACCAGACCAAGCGCATAGCGATTGTTCGCAAACGGCTCCCAGAACCCTTCGACCCCTCCGTAAAGCCCACCGAAGAGATCCCAGCCGACACGCGCCTGGGTCCCATACACTCCCTGCTGGACTTCAACAAATCCCGTCAACCCGAGAGGGAACACCTGTCCTTCCAGTGCGAGGCCGACACGCCAGTGCTGTCCCCATGCTGTTCCGACCAGTACGCCCGCAACGAGCGATCCGAGGCTCAGGCATCGCTGCACGCTTTGCCACATAGGCGCTACGGTTTGTAGCTTAGCAAGGATTGCTCTTCTACTGCTTATCGTACAATCGTCAATGCCTTGCTCTGTTGTCCTCTCTCTGTGGTCAGCCGGCATACATACACGCCGGCAGGAAGCGACCGGCCCGTTGCATCCTTTCCGTCCCACCCAACTTCCTGTTCGCCGGCCGAAATCCAACGGTCCACCAGGGTTCGCACACGTCGACCGAGCAGATCGAACACCTCCAGCCGCACATGCGTCGGCTGTGCCACCACAAACCGGATCGTGGTGGTGGTGCTAAAGGGATTCGGCGCCCCGCCCTCCAGCATGAATCCCGCTGGTAGCTCCTCTTCGGCTACACTGGTGGCGGCCTGGGTATCCAACAAAAAGGCTTCCGTATTTCCAGTTTCGGCATTGTACCCGTACCCTACGATATAGCGACCATTCGGAGAAACCGCCCGCGCCTCAGCTAAATAGGATCCAGGAGAAAGTAGATCGGCATAGTAGGCGGTTAAGTTGCGATATGAGACCAACAGAAATTGAAACCACCGAATCGCCCGAGGTTCACCACTATTGTTATCTATATAGTAACCGACCATAACGCGCCCATTGGCCGACACATCAGAAACCTCGCTGATCAGGCCCAGGCTTGGTAGCTCCTGCATACCGCCCGTCGTCGTCCAACGGAACGGCCGTCTATTCCCAGCGGCATTCTCTGCCCAGCCGACCACAACCGACCCATCTGCCGAAGCCGCATAGGCGCTGCTTTCGTCCCCTCCCAGACTCCCCAGCTCCTGCATGCCGTTGGCTTCGGTCCATCGAAAAGCCCGCCGGGGATTGTCGGCCTGGGTACCAATAGTTACTGTACCGACCACGACCGACCCGTCTCCCGAGACGCCGTAGGCAAAGCTATGGGTTCCCCCCTGCGCGGGATGATAAGGATGCAGGTCCTGGAATCCGTCTGTTTCCGTCCACCGAAAGGCATGAAGAAACGTATGATGCACAATGGTGCCGACAATCGTCGCGCCATCGGCTGAAATACCAACACGCCAGGTGTACGTATCTTCAAAACCATAGTCCGAACCCAGCTCCGGTAAGAAATCCTGCATTCCGGTAGCTGATGTCCATCGAAAAGCTCCTCGCGACGAACCAACAACTACCTGTCCATCCAATGAAACACCGGTTGCCGTGCTCTTTTCAGTAAGGGGAAACCGCGAACCCAGATCCTGCAGACCATCGGCCTCCGTCCACCGAAACGCCCGTAATACACTATTATAGCCCACCACAACCGGTCCTTCATCGGAAACATCCATGGCAAAGGTATCTTTGCCATTCAGCTGGCCCAGCCACACCAGCCGTTGGGCCTGCAGCGTGTCAATCCCGACAAAGAGTAGCACACCCACGATGCCAAGGCGGGGGAGCCACTGCCGTTGCTTACCCGTTTTCATGATAACCTCCGTGATTTGTGGAACAGGAAGATGCTCCCCGCCTCAGGCTGTACGCAGACAAGTCTCCCGAACCGAGGAGTTTGTTTGTTTTTTCAGAGCATACACCTACCTTATCTATTGCCGCTGCTGTGAGCGCGCCTGGGTTCACCGCATCGTAGCGTCGGAATAGCTGCCCCTTATACCGGCGCCTTATGTGCACAACCAAAGCTTATTTTGCGACGCAGGGATCCCGAATCTTAACGTATGCCTCCCCCGAACCTGTGTCGGTTAACCGGAAGTAGCCTGCAGCCGCCTCCGCCACACAAACCGCCAGGCTATTTTTAGAGGATAAAGACATCCTTCCGTATAGCATACAAAAAAGACAGAGGTGTAGCCATGTGCTTCTGGCGCACGAAGTCTTCAGCCATTTACGCAGATACTCCTGCCGAAATGACCGTATCCGATCGCTCAGACATCGGGAATGCATGACGCTGAACATCGCGCGACATGCATCAGGCGACGTATCTCGCCTCTCCATGTGCTACGTCAGACTGAGCCTTTTTGATGCCCCGCCTATCACAGCACAGACGCACCGCTTTCCGGGCAAGGCCCTCGATAGCACCCATCCACCTGCTTTTGGAATGACTGATCCGGCACCTCTAATGCTTAAAGTCCTGGGTTTCAAAACTGACATATCACATTACGCATTCATCAAATATTAACAATTTGACTATTGACTTCCCATAAGGCAAAAAAAATTGACAATGAGTAACGCAATCCATCCAAATCTACGAATAGCCATGCGACGGGTAATGGGATGCTTCCTGATCGGTGTGCTTTCGCTGGTGGGTGCCTTCTTCCTTCCCGAAACTTCCTCTCAGGGACATCCATTTTGTGAACAAGACTCCTGCCGTCTATACGCTTCGGAAAGCGGACAATTTAGAGGGGAGTGCGAAGCAAGGGATGGCATCATGATTAATTGCATAATGACCGGCAATCTGTGCTCCTGGGAAGCCTGCAATCCAGAATAAAACCTCGACTAAAAATGCGAAGCCTATTGTTGCTCTTCGGGTTTGCTTTATTGTTCGCTACAGGCGCCTTGCTTTTACCTGAGCGTCCCGTGCAGGCCATCCACTGTGAAGAAGATATCTGTGACGAAGCGTCCAATTCCTGCGTAGATGCTCCTGGAAAAAGCAGGGGCTGCGACATGCGTATGGAGGGAGGCTGTCAAACCTACGAGTGTGGTATTCAGATCGAATGAGCGGTAAACGAACGCTCTGGGTGTGGATTGTAGGAGGCTGGTTGCTGGGCTGTAGCAATTCCTCCATAGAAAAGGGGGAACGCTGGCTTCCGGAACCAGAGCGCCTGCCACCCCCCGAGGCTTTCGACTGGCTCGTTACCGGCGCCGACACGACCGACACCACGCTGGAACAATGGGTTGCGCGCCTTCGAAGCGCGCGTCTCCTTTGGCAAAGAGGCCGCCTGGTAGGTGCCGACCCGCATAGCATGTTCGGGATCATCAAAGATGTCGCCATCGACAAAGAAGGGCGGGTGGTCGTACTGGATTTTTCTTATCAGGAGATCCGTTTGTTTGATCGATCGGGCACCTTTGTAACGACAGTAGGCCGCCAGGGAGAAGGCCCGGGTGAATTCGTTCAAGCCGGACATCTTTGGTTTGCGGACAACGACACGTTATATGTCTATGACAACTCAAGGATCATGTTTTTGGTTTATGAAAAGCAAGAAGATAATACTTACCAATTCTATCGCAATTTTGTTCTTTCCAAGTACAGTAGTGATCATTTCTGTATAACACAGAACAGGCTGTTTGTATATGGAACATTTCACACCTTCACACAAGGAGGTCCTTTATTCCTTGAATTCGATCTTCAGGGCAATATTGTCTGGGATTTTAATATCGATGGATATTATACTACATCAAACAATTTTGTATATTCTACTATAACAACAGCCACTATCGACTGTAATGAAGAACTTGTGGCAGTTTCCTATTTACACTACCCTATTATAGATATTTACACCATATATAGCAGAAATAAGATTTATAACATACAATTGAATGATATATTTATCACACCTCAAATATATAATCCAAAAAGAAAGAGTATAACAAACTTTATTCCTTCATCTTTTATTCGTAAGTACATCTATACTGGAAAAATTGATAGTTATCCCAGTATGCTTTTCTTGGATCAGGATATTCTGCTGTATCAATTCATTCGTTATGAAGGGAAAAACGGCGAGATAGTACGTAGCTATCCCCTGGCCTATTTGATAGATATTCGTCGTCGGAAGGCGCGGCGCTTAGCCCTGCGCTCCTTTCCATTCGCTAAAGTTCTGGCGTTTCGGGACACGGTACTGGTAGGGCAGCGCTGGGACCTGCTGCAAGCCGAGGTGCCCCATATTGCTTATTATGTCATACCACAAGCTGAATCTCAGAAAGCCGTCTTATGAACCGCTGGTTACTGCCTGCACTCGGTGCCCTGCTGCTCCTGGCGAGCTGTCGCCCACAGCAACCAGGCGACACACTTCATCCTTTGCTGGATCGGGTGCAGGGTTCATTCGACTGGGTGCTTACTCGAGAGGCACGGCACCAACGTGCTCCCGACGCATGGCCGTTCGTCCAGCAGCTCACGCAGGCACGCGTTGTACAGATCCTCGGGACTTACCTCGAAGGGGCTCCCGAACACCTCTTCGGGCGGGTCATCGATGCGGCATTCGATCCACAGGGGCGCATCGCGGTACTGGACAGGGCCAATGGGGAAGTGCGCTTTTTCGATCCGGCGGGTCGTTTTTTGTTTAAAGTGGGCCGTGCAGGCGAGGGACCGGGCGAATTCGATCGGCCGGAGCGGCTGGCCTTTGATGGGCAGGGACGACTTTACGTCCTGGACGGAGGTCGCCGTATCCAGCGCTTTCGTCCAGCAAACGACACGCTCTTTGTGCTGGACCATACGTATGCTCTCTTTGAGCAACTGGACGCTTCGGTGCAGGGCTTCTGCCTGATCGACGACACCCTCTATGTCCGAACCACGCCGCTGGCCTGGTGGGAGCAACCCATTGTGCATGTGCTCACCCTGACCGGTGAAAAGATAAGAGCCTTCGGACTATTGGACTTTTATCCTCCCAATCTTTTCGATACCGAAATCTATCAGATCCTGCAAGCTCTTGTGGGAGAGGCGAAGCTGTACTGTGATCCCTATACCCCGGGCATCCTGCTGATGTACCCCTATTTTGGCGTAATCGCGTACTATTCAACGCAGGGCGTCCGACAGTGGCAGCTCCGCTTTGGCGATCCTCCGCTCATGGCCCATAAACTGACGGATCAGGGGGGCATGCCCGTCCTCCGCTCCCGCGGATTTGTGATCCATAATGTACTGCCACTTCCCGAAGGCCAGATCCTCATCCACGGCGCTTTTCAGGTGATGCGCCCAGATGATCCCTTTACAGCAGCCTCCAGCGAAGAGTATGTGTACGTCCTCGATCCACGCCGGCAAAGCTGGGGGTGGGCCGCTATTTCCTTCCCATTTTTCAAAATATACCAGATCGTCGGCTCACAGATACTGGGCCGAAAACGTGGAGAACAGGCACCCCATGTAGCCCTCTTTCAATGGGAAATGCCAACGGTCCCTGCTCCTTAGAACACGAAAGCCTCCCATGATGCGCGATGTCTTGCTGGTATGTACGGGCGTGCTTTTTGGAATAGCTGCGCCGATCTACTACGCGAAACTCAAATCTGATCCCTGGCAACAATGGCAATGGCGCAACAGCCAAACCGAGCTTCTTCTCGTTTATATAGGCTCGCCCACCTGTGGCCCTTCCAATGATCCAACCCTCCCAGAAATGCTCGCAACAGCCCGCCAACAGCTCGCTTCCCTGGCCGCTCAGCAGCACATCTCCTTCCGTGCAGTAGGTCTGGCAATCAGTAGAAACGTGCGCATGGGACTGGATCATTTAGAAAAAATGGGGCCTTTCCATGAAATTGCAACAGGAGCGCGATGGGAAAACCTGGCTTTTAAACACGTGCAATTTGTAGCACCCGGGCTTCGCGCAACCCCACAGATTGTAATCCTGGAGCGCCGGAACCACACAACCCGTCTTTTACTCCGACGGGTAGGCTTGCGGGATATCAGGCAATGGGTGCACGCCGGCATACCCCTTCCTCGCCTTACGCCAACCGCCTCACGTAAGTGATCCAAGCTGCTTGCTAACTGTCGGCCTGCCCCTGCCTTGCCTCTCACGGGCATCAGTCCATGGGAAAGCAGCACAGCATCCATGCCCACGGCAATGCTGAGCACCTTATAACGCCGGTGAAAAACCAGCTCAGGCTTTCCGCTGGAGGAAAGTCAATGGTATCCAGGAGATAACCTCTATTGTTTGTGAACGATAAACCCCCGCTTCGGACTTTGCAGCAAGCATTACCCGAAACGGGGGATTTTTTGCTACCTGACAGGATGCGCGTGGTGCCCTGTAGCCCGCCTGGTTGATTCTCCAAGAGCGATCGCTTCAGTTGAAAATGCTCTCATAGCCTCCATTTTCGACAACGAAAAAGATGCTTTCATAGCCGCCATTGTCAGCGACAATGCTCATCAGACTGGCGGGATTGCCGATACCCTGCTGGGCCAGCCAGGCGGCAAAGGCCATGGCACGCATGCTGGCCAGCAGCTTGCGCTCGCGCTCGGTGCGTCCATCGCTCCCATCTCCCACGATGAGCAGCCCACCGCCGTGTGTCCGGACAACCTCCAGCGCCTCTTTCAGACGCGCGACCAGCTCCTGTTCCTGCGTTTTGCTCATCCGAACCCGTACCTCACCCGGCGCAAAGGGATTCGGATGCGGGACGACGAGGAGCGTTACCTCCTGCCATCCATAGCGCTGCCTCAGCGCCTCCAGCCCCACGCTTCCGTTGTAGGTCTGGCTCTGCGCAAGAAGGAGTTGCGGGAGACTGTCCTGCCTGACGGGTAGTGCCCAGAAGAGTCGCACACCTCCGATCGGCTGTGCCTCCGGCGTCGTGTAGGTGGCAATACGGAGCCCATCCAGCAACGCCGGACGATCTTTATAGGGCAGCTCATGTCCGGATCCCGCATCGAAGATGAAACCGATAGCCACCAGGGGCGCTTCCGGTTGGAAAGGCGTCGTGCCCACCCGGGTGCCATCTATGAAGAGCTGAAGCTGTCCGCCTCGCACCTGGAGAGCCACCTGATGTGGTTGCTCGGGAGGAAACTTATACGAACCCGGCGTGACCACATCCTGGTAGCGATGTCGTGCAGGATCATAGACCCGGAAATGTACGAAATCGTGATCCGGATGGTAGCCCCGCCCCACAATCAGATAAACCTGCGCGGGGCCATCGGGCCCCATCCGCTCTCGCTCCAGATCTCGCGCTGTGTAAAGGAACATCTTGAGACGGGGACCTGCCTGCGAGAAAAGATGGGTCGTGAACTCGATGGAGAACTCCTGCGGGAAGGGTAGCGGCAGCAGGATACGGGTGTCGCGATCCAGCGGACGGAACCAGCGCTTTCCCTGAAACTCTGCCACCTCGTAGCTACCTTTGACGATCTCCCAGCCCTCTACCTGTCCGCCAACGGGCGTGCCGGAAAGATCTTCTTGATAGCGTGCCAGATCGCCGGGCGCAAAGGTGGCCGTCTCGGCACCGCCACGGATCTGCGCATGCGTACTGGCAGCCACCCAGCCGATCAGCAACATCCAGGGAGCAATACGGCGCACCATTTTTACCTCCTCATCGTTTGGTTGCGAGAAGAAAAGCGAAGCAAACGTTGTTTTCGATTTGAAAATGGCCAGGGTCGCTTTACAGGCAACCGACCGGAAGCAGCGCTACCTCCAGCTCGCCATGTTCCCGGACAGCCTGCACAAACTGTCCTTTTCGTATCCCTGCCACAAGGCACGCTCCGGCCAATTAGCTCGGATGATACCTTCATGGCCTCGCTAACCGACCGCTCCCGCGGAAGCGGCCTACCGCCGCTCCTTAATCGCTTCCGCAACAGTCTTCCTTCCCGGAGCGCCAATCTGCGGACTCCAACCTCTTCAGTACAGACGCCAGACATCAGACCTGCGGGTATCGCTGGGCTCTCCTTCCAGAAACCGCTCCACCTGGCCGCTCAGATCAAAAAGGCGCCTACGTAATCTTACACAAGGATCCATCCCTGTGCAACTATGGACGTTGGGTCTTCAACAGATCCCGGATTTCCTTCAACAGCTGCTCCTGGAGTGTAGCCGCTGGCGGGGTAGGCGGCGTCGTCTCCTGTTTTCGCTGGAGCTGGCCCATTCCCTTGCCCACCAGCAACACGCTGAACACGACGATTATAAAACTCACTACGTGATTCAAGAACACGCCAATGTTCAGCGTAACGGTTCCCACCTCACGTGCAGCGGCCAGGGTGGGATACGGTCCCGGAATGGTCCCCTCACGCAAGACAATGAATAGATCCGAAAAGTCTACACCTCCCAGCAGCAATCCGATCGGCGGCATCAGCACGTCGTTTACCAGCGACTGCACCACAGTACCAAAGGCTATCCCGATAACAATGCCGATGGCCATGTCGATCGCCCTGCCTCGCAGGACAACAGTTTTGAACTCATCCCACATGATTAGCGTGGTACGATGGTTTTGCAGGAAGTGGCTGCCTTGAACTTGTATAACCGACCGGGTTTCTGCATGCGCAATATGGCCTTTCCTACCTACGCCTCTGGCGCACAAACGGATACAACTTGATCTATCAGGATTTGCGTCGGCTGATCAGGGCAACAGTTACCAGTGGAGCCAGCAAGGTGGAGGCCAGCAAGCCTCCGATGACTGTCACAGCCAGCCCCAGCCAGAAGCCCTCTTCGTCCGGAAAGATCAACAGCGGTAGCAGGGCCACGATAGACGACAGCGTGGTTGTCCACATAGGGCGCAGGCGTTCACGCACAGCCAGGCGAATCATTCGATCGGGACGGCCGTGCGGCCGCTGCGCCTGAAGCTGCCGATAACGGTCGAGTAGCAACAGGCTGTCGTTAACAGCTATGCCGGCCAGCAGAACCAGTCCGATGAAGGCGCCTTCGGCAAAGTTGGCCCCACTCCACAGAAAGCCGACAGCCACGCCCAGCGCTGCCATAGGCAGGCTCAGCAACATAATGAAAGGCAGGCGCCACGACTCGAATACCATTGCGGCAATCAGAAAAACGAGCACGATCGTAATGGGCAGCATCCAGCTGGCTGTACGCTTGAGTTCACGTTCGCCGAAAATGTAGTAGGTAGGATATTGCAGACGATAACCCGGCGGCAGCGGCATGGATTCGACTACCTGGCGAATGATGCGGTCTCCCAGTCGCCATGGACCGCGAAAATCTACGCTGATATAACGTCGATACTGCTGGTCAAAGCGTTCAATGGCCGAGGGTGTCGGTACAATTTCTGGAGGGGCCAGCCTGGCCAGCTGTACCTGCACACTATCGGTGACGGGAAGGGGGCGCGTAATCAGCCGGGCTACATCAATCTGATCGGCACCAGCCACCTCAATACGGATCGGCAGGTAAGGAGCATCGGCCACGGGTGCCCGGAAGAAAGGAAAGCGCGTGTTGAAAACCGGTCGTAACGCTCCAGCCAGATCGCCAGCAGTTAAGCCTGTACGCAACTGTGCTTCGGGCGTCCACCGAAATTGCAGCACCTCCCGGGCGTCGGGCCGTCCATAGCGATCGACGTTGTAATTGACCGCCGCAACCCGCGGGGTGGTGGCTTTCAGGCGTTGGGCCAACCGTTCGCAGAGCGCTTCCAGATCTTCGTAGCTGGGACCATAGGCGGCAATGCGAAAATCTGTGATGGCGATACCGCTTCCGCTGTAATATCCCTGCTCCAGCAGGCCACTGACCGACAGGTAGCGTAGTCCGGCCAGCTGAATGGCCTGTTGAATCAGCCGTTCGCGTACCAGGTAGGGTTCAACCGTGCGCAGGGAGGTCTCATAGAAACGAACCCGCAGGTAGGCAGAATGCTCTGTAATCTGCGCAACGGTACGCGCAACGGAAGGTGAAGCCAGGGCCACGGCTTCAAACCGTCGCATCAGCGTATCGGCGCGGCCAATCGGAGTACCCGGAGGAAACGCCATGTAAACGTACACCTCGGGGCGAATTTCGTAGTGCCAGCGTCGTCCAAAAGTTGTTTTCTGAAAAAACGGCAACAGCACGCCGCCTGTAAGCGATTCGAGCAACTGACGCACGGCCAGTACCCGGTCGTGTCCCAGCGTTGCATTGTAAAGTCGGGCCAGTCGTTGCTGCACCAGGTGCCACGTTTCGTTTTCAGCGGTTTCCTGCGTGTCCTCGTCCGGCAGCCTCCATTCATCGGGCAGCACCCAGATTGGAATCCCAACGGCCAGAAACAGCACAAGCAGCGTCAGATGCGGCCAGCGGGCCGCACAACGGTAAGGCAAGGCAATTAGCTGGCGCAGTCGGCGGTACTGTCGGACCGGCACGGGCGGCGGTGTTGGGAGAAAACGCCCCAGTATGGGCACAATCAGCACGGCACTGAGCAACGATGCTCCCAGTGTAAAGGCGACCAGCACGCCAAAAGGCAGAAACAGCGTGCGAAGCTCGCCGCTCAAGTACACCAGGGGGAGGGCCACGACCATCGTCGTAAGGGTACCGCCCAGCAAAGGCAACCAGACGGTTTGTAGCGTTCGACGCGTGGCTTCGGCGTCGAGCATTACCCCTTCGAGGCCGCGGGCGCGCAAACGCCGCCGCTGCACCAGTAGCTGTTCGACCACCACCACACTATTGTCCACCAACAGACCGGCCACCAGAGCCATTCCTGCCAGTGTAATCAGGTTCAGCGTCAGCCCGAGCGGACGGAACAGCAGCAGCGCTACAGCCACTGCAACGCCGACACTGAACAACACAGCCACACAGGCCCGTACGCTCTGGAGCAACGCCAGCAGTACCAGCACAAGCAACGCAAACCCCAACCCACCCCGCAGCAACAGATCGCGCAGCTGGCGACGCACGTCCTTGCTGCGGTCGAGCACCACCAGCAATCGTACTCCATCAGGCAACGCGGTCCGCAGGCGCTCTACCATAGCGTGCACCGCATCAGCTACGGTAAGCAAATGACTTCCTGGTTTGCGATCCAGGACCAGGGTGACGACGGGCTGGCCGTCCACCCGGCTAATCGATCGGGCGGGTGCAGGGCCCAGCACGATCGTTGCCACGTCTCTGAGCCGCACAGGTGTAGCGTCAGGCGCTGGCTGCAACAATACCAGATTGCGGATAGCCTCCAGGTCGGTCTCTGGCGGAGTAAACAGCAGCCAATCGCCCCGTCCGGTCTGCCAGCGCCCATAGCTTCGGTCACGCAGCGCATCAATCAGCTGTTGCTGCACGCGGGAAGGCCCCAAGCCGTACGCATCCAGCCGATCCGGATCCAGCGTAATGCGCAGCTCGCGTTCACGTCCTCCGGCCACTCGGACAAAGGCTACTCCCGGCACGCTTCGCAGACGGGGAGCTACCAGTTCGTCGGCCAGTCTCCGTAGGGCCTCCGGTTCGAGCGGACCTACCAGCTGAAGGGTCAGAAATCCCTGCTGTTCACGCAGCTGTTCAGGGACGGCACGCGTGAGCTGTGGCACCACACGGTCGGGGAGCACCCCGCGCAGCCGTGCCAGTTCCTCCCGTACCTGGGCTACGTAGGGTCCCAGCGGTACATCGGGGGCCACCTGGAGGATAACGGTCGCCCGTCCTTCTTCCGAGAGGCTTTCAACGTGTACTGTACCGGGCACGCGCTGCACGGCCCGTTCGATCGGTGCGGTTACATACTGTTCGACCTGGCGGGGCGCAGCACCGGGCCATGTGGCCGCAATATGCACCTCGGCCAGCTCCACACGGGGCACCCATTCAATAGGTATCTGCTGACCGACCCACAGTCCTGCCAGAAGCAGGGCTGTGGCCCACGACAGAACGGCTACGGGTCGCCGCAGCCATCCTGTCCATCCCCCGGTTGTCTGCCATGCGTTCATAGCCTCCGCCGTTCACTTCCAGCCACAAGCACATAGAGCACGGGCACTACAATCAGGGTTAGCAGCGTGGCGCTGAGCAGCCCACCAATGATCGTCAGCGCGAGTGGTTGCTGCAGGGCCGCCCCGGCACCCAACCCAAGCGCCAGGGGCAGCAAGCCCAAACCCGTTGTTATCGTGGTCATCAGAATAGGACGTAACCGGTCCCGCCCGGCTGCTTCAATCGCTGCAAAGAGCGGCATCCCTTCGGCCCGGCGCCGATTGATAAAGTCCACTTTGATGATCGCATCGTTTACCACAATCCCGACAAGCACAACCAGACCGGTCAGACTCATCAGGTTGATCGACTGGCCAAAGAGAAAGAGGGTCAGCGTAACTCCGATGGTAGCCAGTGGCACCGTAAAAAGGATAATAAGAGGTTGGCGCAGGCTTTCAAACTGAGCGGCCAGGATCAGAAAAACAAGCAACAGGCTCAGGAGCAGGCTCCAGGCGGCGCCACGCAATCCTTCCTGAAAGGCATCAGTAGCCCCCCCGATTGAACCCCGCACGCCCGGAGGCAAAGTTTGTAGTGCCCGTATCAAGGCCGCCCGGGCCGCGGCCAGGTCGGCCTCCGGCGCTACGTCGGCCAGCAGCCGTACCACCGGCGCCTGTCCTGCTCGCAGCAACGAAGCGGGAAGCGACACCGGCCGGGCTTCGACAAACAGGCCAATGGGTTTGCGCCCCTGCGCCGTGGGGATTTCCGTCTGCAACAGGCGTTGCAGTGCCTGGGCTTCAGGCAGACGTAGACGAATCGGAATCGTCTCGTTGACCGTCTGAAGAGCGGTCGCCTCCAATCCACGGGCAGCTGCCGCCAGCCAATCGGCCACCTGTCGGGCATCTACGCCAAAACGCACCATTACGTCACGTCGGAAGTACAGGGCATAACCTGGCACCTCTTCAGCAAAGGCACGCCGCACGTTGACCAGGGCAGGTTCCTGACGGAGCTGTGCCAGCAACCTGTCGGCCGCGGCTTCGGCTTCAGCGCGCAGGTCGGCCTGCAGATCCAGCCACAGATCGGCTTCTCCCCGAGCCAGCAACGCTTCGAGCCGGGTACGTTCCGGTAGAATCTCTACCCGCAAGGCAGGGGGCATCGGAAGCCGACGCACCTGTTCGGCCACAGCCTCCGAACGCGCTCGTTCGTCAAGCAGCAGGGTCAGCGTGCCTTCATAAGACGGCCGTGGATCCAGATCGAGTCGAGCCTCATCCCGTTCGCCCAGATCGGCCAGTACATGCCGAATAGCCGGCAGCCGGAGCGCACGGGCTTCGACCTGTTCCGCCCACTGGCTGAGCTGTGGCAGATCGGTACCGGGTGGCGCGCTGAGATGAATGGTCAGGCGTTTCAGATCAGCATGAGGCATCACCTGGCGCGGCAAACGCCAGGCAAGCACGAGGGCCCCCACCAGTGCCACAATTGTCAACAGCACAACGCGCCCACGGTATTGGAGCGCTTTGCGCAGCAGGGCCTCATAGCGCACAAGCAGCCAGCGCGTTCCCAGTGGCTCCAGGCGCCCCGTCCGGCGATCTCGCGAGGCCAGCACAGGCACCACGGTCAACGCTACCACCAGCGACGCCAGCAGCGAAAAGACGACAGCCAGCGCTTGATCGCGAAAAAGACGTCCGGCCAGTCCCTCGACGAACGCCAGGGGCCCAAAAACCGCGATCGTCGTCAGCGTGCTGGCCGTAATTGCAGCGGCCACCTCGACGGTTCCCTCACGAGCGGCCTCCAACGGGGCATATCCCTGCTCCCGCCATCGGGCAATGTTTTCGGTCACGACAATCGCATTGTCTACCAGCATCCCGACGCCCAGCGCCAGCCCGCTCAGCGAAAGCAGATTCAGCGTAATATCGGCTACTTCAAAGGCTACCAGTGTCAAGGCCAGCGACAGCGGCACGGCTACGGTCACAGCCAGTAGCACGCGCGGCCGACGTAAAAAAATCAGGAGCACCACCAGCGCCAGCAGCCCTCCCAGCAGCACGGCCTGTTGCACCCCGGCGATGGCCTGACGAATGAACAGGCTCTCGTCCACCACAACGTCGAGCTGGACACCCGGCACCTCTGCCTCTAACTCACGCAACGTGCGGCGTACGGTCCGTGCCGTCGCCACGGTGTTGGCGTCGGCTGCTCGCTCTACCAGCAACAACAGGGCCTCCTCGCCATCGAAGCGAACCAGGCCCCGACGCTCCGCTACCCCTGGACGCACCTCGGCTACATCGGCCAGTCGCAATGGCGTACGTCCCGCATAACCCACGATCGTTTCGGCCACGTCGGCTGGCTCAGTAAACGCCCCGCTGACCTCAACGGCATAGCGGAAAGGACCACGCCGGATTAATCCACCCGGCAACGTCACATTGGCAGCCCGCAACCGCTGTTCAATCTGCGCTACAGTCAGCCCATACCGGATCAGCCGCTCCGGATCAAGCCGCACCTCGACTTCGGGCTCATAACCGCCCGTCACGCGCACACGCGCCACACCTTCGAGCTGCTCCAGCCGACGCGCCACCACATCACGGGCCAGTCGCTTAAGCGCTACCAGATCCTGCCGGCTTTCAGCGGCCACACGGCGGACGGTGTCACGTGGCATGGCCTGCCGAAGGGCCAGCATCATAATCGGTCGATCGCTCGGATCAAGCCGGAGCACCACCGGTCGCTCCGCCTCATCGGGCAGGGCCTCTCCAAGCTGATCCAGTTGCTCGCGGACGTTTAAGAGGGCCAGGTTCAGGTCCGTATTCCACCCGAACCGAAGCACGACCAGGCTGCCTCCCAACAGGCTGCGCCCGGTTACCTCCACCACACCTTCCACACCCGCCACGGCCGCTTCCACCCGTTCAGTCACCGCACGCTCCACCCGATCGGGAGATACATCAGGATAGGCCGTCCAGACGGCCAGCGCTGGATAACGTAACTCCGGCAAAAGCGCCACCGGCAACCGCACATAGGCAATGGCTGCCAATCCCATGACCAGCAGACACCAGGCCGTAACGGCTACTGGACGCCGAAGACACCAGCCAACCAGCGCTCGCATCGTAGAGGATCAATCCATGGTTAGAAAGGCTGGACGGATAGCGGCCACCTGCACCGGAGCATCATGGGCCAACGCATGATGCCCACTGACGGCCACCGTGTCGCCCGGCGCTACACCATCGAGCAGCACCACGTAATCGCCCGAACGTGGCCCGGTCGTCACGTACGTCCACTGCGCCCGCCCCCTACGAATGACAAAGACCAGATCTCGGCCCTGCCGCACCAGTACGGCTTCCGCTGGCACAACCAGCCGATCAGGCAAACGACGTGTCTCAAGGGCCACATAGGCAAACATGCCTGCCAGTAGACGTCCCTCTGGATTGGGCACCGTCACGGTAACGCGGCCGGCTCCTGTCTTTGGATCAATACGCGGATTGACCGTGTGTACGGTACCCGTGACGACCGTATCCCCCAGAGCCGGCAGGCGCACCCACGCCCAGGCACCCGGACGCATATGTACCAGATCCGCCTCCAGCACATCCACTTCGACCTTCATGCGCCGGTCATCAAGTAACATCAACAACACCTGACCGGGCCCTACATGCTGCCCCACTTCCACCTGTAGATCGGCAACGCGCCCGGCAAACGGCGCCCGAATACGCGTGCGGCTGAGTTGCAGCCGAGCCCTTGCCACACGCTGCTCGGCCTCGGCCAATCCGGTAACTACCCGACGCACGGCTTCTCGCTGGACTCCGGACAACAGCAGCAAGGCCTCATAGCGGTGCCGCGCTTCGTCCAACTTCGCCTCGTCAATCTCGCCACGTGCATAGGCCTCCTGCGCAGCCTGCCAGGCGCTTCGCGCTTCGGCTAACCGCGTCGAATCCACACCTTCCCCTCCTTCCTGACTGAGCTGCACAGCATATTCGCTGCGAGCCTTCAGCAAAGCTGCTTCGGCCTCGGCCAGTGCCAGCCGTGCTTCGGTGTCGTCGAGCACCACAAGCACCTGACCGGCCGCTACCCAGTCCCCCTCTTTTACCCGACGTTCAACCACCCGCCCGCTTACTTCGGCACTGACTTCCGTCTCCCGCCAGGGCGTCAGCGTACCTGTTGCTTCCGCCTGTAGTGGAAAGTCCACAGGCTGGATCACCACGGCTTCGACAACCACCGGCGGAGCCGATGCCTGCACATCTTCAGGACGTTGCGCTTCTTCCTGCCCGGTCAACACGGGCCAGAATGCATACAGCAACAACCCACCAACGGCCAGCACAAGCACCAGAGCGGCCAGGTGCCAGCTTCGCACCCGGCGCCGCCCAGCCGTCCGTACTGTCTCCGAGGCTATTCGATTCATGTCGTACGCAGCATTTCCGGAAGTTCGTACACAATCACCACCTGACTTTCGGAATCCAGAACCGCCAGCCGCGTCTCGGAAATCGCCAGTATCTCCAGATGCTTCGCCAGCGGCACCACACCCAGCGGCCGGCCCTGCCCATCGAATACGACCCAGGACGTCATGTGTACGCGATAGGGTCGGCTCAGCGCTACCCAGATGCGCGTACCCGTCTCATTTACCATAAAGTCGCTAAATACGGGCTTGTATTCAGGAAACGAATACGCAGCCTCACGAAGTAGCTCAAAGTGCTGCAATAGCGAATCCCGCTCCGCCTGCACTACCGGCACAGGTGGCACCCGGTACCGGACCATCAGTTGTGTCGCTCCGCTTCGCCAGTCGTAGCGAAACAGCGCCAGCTGGTCCGTCTGGCCATACCATATATGCCCGGCCGCATCAACACGAATAATTGGCTGCCGGCCAAAAGGCGCCGCCATCACACTGACAAAATTAGGCCCCCGCAAGATGACATATTCCGCATCGGGCACAGTCAGTACGGTATCGATCTGCACCGAACCATCGAAGCGCAGCAGTTGTACGATCCGGCGCCGTTGCCGGTCGTCTGTATCCTCCCCGCCCCTGAAGGGCGCCACATACATAACCAGGAGCCCCTCGGGCAATCCGCGCAAAGGCCACATGCCAAACGCCGCCGAAAAAGCACGTACAAACGTACCCTCCAGGGTAAACACACTCAGTCGCTGGAGTCCCCAGTCCCAGACGTAAACCGAATCATTCATCCCCCGGACCATACTCCCTATCCGTCGGAATTCCCCGGGCCCTTCTCCCGGCCGACCGACCTGTTGCCTCAGGTGACCCTCTGGCCCAAACACATAAAGCGTCGCTGCCTGACCATCAGCCACCCAGAGTTGCCCCTGCCGATCGAAGAAAGCACTCCGGACAGTCCCGAACAGCAACGTCGGTGTATCGCCCAGTCGGAAAAGCGGCCGCAGCACCAACGTATCCGTCACAACCAGACGCGGCACGTCTGTTACCTTCCCCGTTTCTATGCGGCAGGCTGCCAGGCTCCCCGCTCCCAGCAACAACGCAATCCCCACAGATAGCCATACCTGTGTACTTTGACGCATATGCCCCAGAAAAGCCCTGTTCCGAAACGCGACCGACTCGGCCTCCAGATTATAAGGATAACGTCAACCGACTGGCTTTCGTATGGGAAGAAGATACGATCCTTTTCGTATCAATGCAACGATGGCCTGCGATCTAAGCAGCCACCTACGCTCCTATGCGCACCGACTGGACGCAAATATCGCTGTGCCGTCCCGTGCGCTCCCTTCCTCAGGGAATCTCCTGAAGCCGGAACTGCTCTGCCCAACGCACCAGCTCCTCCACGCCCACCTTACGGCCAACAACCTCGGCGCCTGAAAAACTCGCGCCTGTGGGGCAACAAGCAGCCGATGCCGGACGACCAGCACCTGCGGTGTAGCGGCCTCGCCAGGGAAATCCTGCCAGACATAGCGCATCACCCCGGTATTATTCCAGTTTCTCCCCGCAATGATCTCATCAAACCCACCAAATTTGGCAAGATGCCGAATGCCATCGTCCACCGACCACTCGGCCGCAATGCCAATCGCCACAAATCGATCCCCCTGCTGATCGGCAAAGGCTTTCACCTTCTGCTTCAGTTGCTTGACCACAGCAGGAAGCTCCTCCACGTTAGACCATCCACATCGGGATGACCCCATGTAGATAAACAGGGTTTCATAACCTGACGTGGCACGATAAGAAGGGGTATAGTCTACCTTTTGCAATATTTTTTGATTAATCCATCCTGAATGTTTAACCGTGTAATATAGGATGGTTGACACAAATGCCAGCAGAAACAATAGTATGTAATTAAATATCCTCATTTTGCACTGAAAAGATGCCAGAAAAAACTTTAGGTTCCGGAAAGTTGTTACCTTCTATAAAGGAAGATGATCTTATATTCAAAATCGCATTTGAATGAAAACTTTCTTCGTTCACAACATAAACATTTCCATTTGCATCAACATAATATGTGGTGAAGCCTACAAAACGCATGTTATTTCTGTGTCCTATCTGCCAGAGCACTCCCTGCATAAACGGCTCGAGGGCCATAACCACATCATAACGCTTGTGCGTATCCATTTCTACAGCGCCCGGCTCGGGAAGATGAATGCGGACGGGGACAAAATCGGGCAAGCGATATTCCCATAGCAAGGTGCCGTCGGGCCGATAGGCAGTAATCACCGGCAATATGCGCGAGGCGGTTATGATCAGTAGTTCTCTCTCCAGACATGCGATAAGGCCGCCGGCCACATAAACCCTAACCAGCTCATCTTCGTAGCCGCCAGGAATGCGTCCAAAGGATTGCAGGCGCCGTCCCTTGAGATCGTACACGTGCACATAATGCGCCAGTTGGCCATCGCCTCCCCGCACATATAGCCGATGCTGCAACACACAGAAATCCTCTACGCCTGCGAACAGCTGCAGGTCTTCCAGATAGACGAACGTCGTATCCTGGACCCGAAACAGCTTGAGCAGTCCCCGGCCACCATCTAACACCGCCAGCGTGTCTCGTCCGATCCATCCGAGCTGGGAAGGACGAAGGAACTCAGCCGGCCCTTCCCCTCCTCTACCCACCGTCTTCAACCATTTTCCCTGGTGGTCATAGACATGCACGCCTTTATACTCATCATCAGCGATGTAAATGTGTCGTTCTCCGATCAGACCAGCTGCAATCCGGCCAATGAGGTGCCATTCGTCAGAAGGAATTGTTCGATCAAGGGTCGCTTCTACATACAGCGTATCTTCCGGCCCCGGGAACTGGTGCACCTGGGCCAGCCAGGGATGCTGCACCTCCCCTGTGGTTCCGCCGCGCTTGCATCCGGCTACCACCATAACGGCCATGCTGATCCCTAAGAAGCCACGCATAATATCTGTCGCTGGTGCTTTACCGAAAGGCATAGGAGATGCAAATATGTGGGGGGGTGTTTCGTGGTATCAGGGCCCTCTCCACCGCAAGGGAGGACCCCGGAGCTATGCTACTCCCACGGCCAGGGGTCACACCGCAAGGTCCTGCATCCCCCTTCATCCTTCAGGTCACAGTTGTAACGTAGGGAGCCCATATCATGGCACGTTCCCCCATATGGGCTACAGATATCATTTTCGCAGTAGTTGGCGCGAGCCGCATAGATCCCTTGTCCTACCACAAGCCCCACACTGCTACCCGCCCCCAGAAATAGTAATCCAAGCAGTATCACCCGCAGTTTCCGCCTGAGCCGATTCAAGACAGATGTCCGTTCCATAGCCTCCTCCCTGGTTTCATAATGAACTGGATGGTTTAGGATCTACCCTACTGAAGAAAATCTGGCCATTCAACTTGCGCCAGTATAATTCGAGGCTCAGGATCATCACTGGTAGCTATCACCCTTGAATCATTGACCGCAAGAATCTCATGATTCCAAGAGAGCCCTTCCGGGGCGGATAAAACCCACCCTTTTCCATCAGTGGAGATGTAATAAGTCGTAACAAAAATATTCTCCCTCTTTCCCGCCTCTTCTATGGTGTGGTGAAACAACTGATAGATAACACCTCTTTCTATTCCATTAAGAGAACCCATTATATCAAAGTCATATTCCCAACTCATAAAAAGTCCTCTGTTTTTAAATTCTATATATACCATCTTATTAAAATAAGGAATTCTATATTCCCATACCAATTTTCCATTCGGAGAAAATGCCTGTATAATCGGAAGATTTTCGTACGCTACAATAATTAGATCTTCATTTTTAAGACAAGCAATTTTTCCATTCGTTATATGATAAAACAACATTTGTTTATGATATCTATCTATGTCTCTCTTATAATCTGGAATTTCTCCAAAGGATTTATAGTATTGCCCTGTTACCGAATATGCACGAACAACTTTTCCCGAATCTGACTTAACAAAATTTCCTATTACATATATATCATTATTTAATACACAAAAATCATGAGCACCTATTATCTGAAATGAATGATGGTATAAAATAGATTCATTCTGAATATTCAATATATACATTTGTGCCTTTCCTGCATCCAGAACAGCTACTGTTGTATCATTAATCTTTTCAATTTTAACTATTCTACGAAATTCAAGCGGTCCTTCATTCATACCTCCAATATACCTCACGAATTTTCCATCTAATGTATATAAATATATACTTTTCATCTCATCATCAACCACATAAATATAATCTTTATCGATCCATCCAGACACAGGATTGGCAATAAGATGCAAACTATCTGACTGTATTACCTTGAAATTGTACAGGTCTATCCATATCGTATCTTCTTCAACTGGCAACCAATCAATGTTTTCCATACTGAAATCTTCTATTTTAACAACTTTAGCTCTATCCTCCTGGAAACAGGAGGATAAAGTCAATAGAAGCACCAGTGCCCTGATCATTCCCCTCATGCTTACTCAATTTCAATTTCACAGGGAATTTCATTACAACCTTTACTTCCTCCCACCATATCACAATTAGTACGCTGACCTCCTGCAGCAACGCACCTCCTATCCTTACACGCATCCTCTTCGCAATACGAAGCTCGCGCCGTATACACCCACGTGCTAAGGATATACGCCGTGCCACTACCCAGTCCTATGAAAAGCAACCCCGGCAACAATCCATACAGGATTCGCCGCTTCCAATGAAAGATTCTTCTCATGATCAGATGATTATGATTTGTTGTTAAGTTTCGTCTGATGAGTTGTGAAGGATAGTAACATCTTTCCTCCCTGCTGTCAATACCCTCCCCCATTTCACACAACCTTAAAAAAATATTCTCTGGATTCAAAGGAAAGCGGCTTCCCTGAACGGCTCACCATGCCACGATCCACGCTCAAGCATGCATTGCGACAAGCTGCCCACACGCTTCAAGCATGCGCGGCTTCATTAAGCCGCTGGCAGGGATTCCGAACCCGGCGCCACCCCTTGCCGTCTTCTCTTTGCCAAGACGTGCCCTCCTGTACCGGAGCCAGAGTTGCGGGAACTGAGCGGCTGTTTCCTGCCCATCACACAGACAGCCGTGCTCACGAACAGTGGCGCAGGCACCACGAGCGCAGTAACTGGACGCTACCGAAGAACAAGCCGTCCACTCAGGTCATTACGTGCCTATAGCTCCTGGCCCCACTCCCCAGACACACAGACGCCCGAACCCACGCTTCCCTTCCGGCAGA
>JAUZRN010000061.1 GCA_030950375.1 Rhodothermus sp.
CGTAAAAACACCATTGTACATCACCCCGGGGCTTGAAAAATACCTGATGCGCACATACGGCCAGGGAGTGTAGGCCATGATCGTGGCATTATAGGTGTACTCCTGAAAACACCGGTAGCCATAGGGCAGATCAGAGATACACCGAAGAACCGGAGCCACAAACCGATGTCCCCGCGCATAGGGAATGCCCTGCGGGTCAATCGGATCGTCCGGGTGATGCTGCGCCCCCTGAATGTGGCCAATCTCATGCGCCAGCGTATAACGCCCCGCCCCCGCATAGCTCACCTTCACAATCGCGTAGGCCTTCTGGCGAACTTCGCTGACGTTGACCACCGCCTCGCCCGAACTCCCATGCGGAATGACCCCGGCCACCCCCGCCGCGGTTGACCAACCATCGGAGCCTTCATTATCATCGATCAGCAACACCACCACGTCCGCCTGATACTGATCCCGCAACGCCTGAGCCTGAGGGTCATTCGCTAACCGCCGAACGTCATCTTCTGGATTCGTCTCCACGGTGAAACTAAACAGTTGCTTATGAGCCAGGCGGAGCTCAAGGTTGTTGATGGCGCTGTTCCGGTAGGCCTGGTTCGCGTCGTTGATCGCCGCATGGATAAGCCCATCGATGTCCCGACCCTGCGCCGCCGATGGCGTGTACAACACCAACACCCGCACCACCTCCGGACTGCAGCGATCCTGACCCACCACACGCGACACCGATGCACCCTCCCGGACCCCACCTCCCACTACCAACGCCTCCCTCGCCTGCACCACGGCCTGCTCCGACCGCTCCAAACCCACCCCGTTGTTCACGCCTGCTCCACGAAAACCACCACCCCCGTCATGATACGGACTCACCGGCCGCTCCCGCGGATACTTCCGCGGATCAATCTCCACCAACGCATGCAACCCACCACCCAGCGGCCGCACCCAGTACTCCCGATCCCCCACCAGCACGTGACCCGTCACCGAACCCGTCCGCAGCACCACCAGCGACACCTCGCCCACCACCGTCGTGTCCGCCCCCATGTAAAGCCGCCCGTTCCAGGCCACCGCCTCCTCCGAAAGCACCGAAAGCGCACCCCGCCGCGCCGTCAACCGATACAGCCCCTGGCCTCGGCCCGCTACCAACCGACCCGCCGCGTTAACCGAAAGAGTGAACGTGCGATAACGCCAGAGCTCTTCCGGAAGTCGCACCACCTGCAGTCGCACCGCCATCGGCAACCGTTGCAACACCTGCCAGCGTTGCTGCGCCCGAGCGCCCAGCGCCTCCACCGACACCGCCTGCTCCTCAAAGAGCGCAACCGGTTGGCCCCAAAGCGTGGCCGGACTCAGCGCCAGCCAGAGCCCCCAGAGCAGCATGGGGGGTAAGACGTGTGCTTCGCATGGCTCCTTCCGTTTTCGGTTGGTGAAGGGTTGTTCCGCGCAACCGAGAACGGCCGGTGACGGAAGGGTCACCACTTCGCCGTGGGTATGGCAAAAGAAAATACAAACAGAAGGGTCTGTCAAGCCCTGGTGGTGTCTCCATGGGGTGGTAGCTCAGGCGCTTGTTTTGGGTGGGAGATGGAGTTGCTGTCGGTTATGGGTTGGGAGGAAGTCAGGGAAAAAACGCTTTGCTGCATGTTTGGCGTGAGTGCTGGGGAGTGCCTTGCCGTGGAGCCCAGCAATTCTGCTCCCCCTTGAGGGGGAGCTGCCGAAGGCCCGAGGGGGTGTCTGTTAGAAGGCAGCGTTGCGCTCAGAAACAGCGCAGCAGTTGGAGTGGCGGGGTAGAATAGCAGTGCTCCTCCCTGTGCCCCTTCTCAGAAGGGGGCGGCAATCGGTTGTCTGGCCTCGGTGGTTTTGTGCAAGGTGTTGGCCACCTATCCCCGCGCTTCCAGCGGAGGCACCGAGCGTTCAGAGGGGCCCACGTAGCGGCTCAATGGTCGGATGATCCGGTTGTCGGCCAGCTGTTCCATCACGTGCGCCGACCATCCTGTAATGCGGCTCATTACGAAAATGGGCGTGTAACTCTCGATGTCAAAGCCCATCATATAGTAGGCCGGGCCGGTCGGGTAATCCAGATTCGGATGGATGCCTTTTTGCTGCACGACGACTTCCTGAATGGCGTCGTAGACGGCCATGAGGTCCTGATAGCCCAGGCGCTCTGCCAGCCGTCGCGTGTAGCGCTCCATGATGGGCACACGCGAATCGCCGTAGCGGTAGACGCGGTGCCCGAAGCCCATGATTTTTTCTTTGCGGGCCAGCGCTTCCTGCACCCATTGCCGGGCTGCTTCAGGGGAGCGAAGCGGTTTGAGCGTGCGCATGACCTCTTCGTTCGCCCCGCCGTGCAACGGCCCCTTGAGGGCGCCAATGGCACCAGTGATGGCGCTGTAATAGTCCGACAGCGTCGAAGTGATCACGCGGGCTGTGAAGGTGGAGGCGTTGAAGCTATGCTCGGCATACAGAATGAGCGACACGTCGAAAGCCTTGACCACCTCGGCATCGGGCACTTCGCCGAAGTACATGTGAAAGAAATTTTCGGCAAAGCCCAGATCTTCGCGAGGCGGGATGAAGTCCAGGCCATGCCGACGCCGTCGATCAGCGGCTACAATGGTGGGCAGTTTGGCCATCAGGCCGATCGCCTTGTGACGGATCGTGTCGATATCGGCGCCGGTGGCTTCGGGATCATTTGCCCCGAGCAGGCTGACAGCCGTGCGCAGCACGTCCATAGGGGCGGCGTCCGTACGGATCAGGGCCAGCAGGCGGTGGACGGAGTCGTCCAGGTTGCGCTGGCGACGTTCTTCCTGCTCGAAGGCTTCAAGCTGCGTTCGCGTAGGCAACTCACCGTAGAGTAACAGGTAGGCCACCTCCTCGAAACGGCACTGCTCGGCCAGTTCGTGCACCGGATAGCCCCGGTAGTAGAGCGCACGTTTTTCGGGAATGACATTCGAAATAGTCGACTCGTCGGCTACAACGCCGGCCAGCCCTTTTTTAACTTCGGTTGTCTCGGCCATGGTATAGAATCTACTGGTTTTCGGATGAAGGGGTTGTTTCCTCCAGACGGAAGTTGTACACGTTGCGGTCAAAGACGGTGTAACGCTCGTACTGCAGCAACTCGTAGAGTTCCTTACGAGTTTGCATGCGATTGAGCAGGGCTTCCTGGGTGCCTGCTTCCCGCAGATGGCGGAAGCCTTCTTCAACGGCCTTCATGGCCAGACGCAGTCCGGTAACCGGATAGATCACCAGGTTGTAGCCCAGCGCTTCCAGTTGGGTGGCCGAAAGCAGGGGAGACTTGCCAAACTCTGTCATGTTGGCCAGCAGTGGTACGCCGGGCAGGGCTTTGCGGAAGGCAGCGAATTCTGCTTCGGACTGGAGTGCTTCGGGAAAAATCATGTCGGCGCCGGCTGCCACGTAGGCACGAGCGCGCTCGATGGCGGCCTCCAGTCCTTCAACACCCCGGGCATCGGTGCGGGCGATAATCAGAAAATTCGGATCGCGTCGGGCTTGCACCGCCGCCCGTACCTTGCGTTCCATTTCCTCAACAGGCACGAGCGCCTTGTGGTCCAGATGGCCACAGCGTTTAGGATTGACCTGGTCTTCCAGATGGCAACCAGCCAGCCCCATTTCTTCCAGTTCCTGCACGGTGCGGGCCACATTCAACACTTCGCCAAAGCCGGTGTCGATGTCCACAATGGCAGGCAGGCTGGTAACGCGAGCGATCTGGCGACTACGCCCGGCCACTTCGGTGAGCGTGGTCAGCCCGACGTCAGGCAGGCCCAGGTCGGCCGATAGCACGGCACCTGAAATGTAAACCCCGTCGAAGCCCAGCCGCTCGATCAACATGGCCACCAGCGGCGAAAAAGCTCCGGGAAAACGCAGCAGCTTTCCCTGCTGCAGGGCCTCCCGTAGTGCCCGACGTTTTGCTTCCGGCGGCGTCGTGGCAAAGAGCATCGCTATTCCCTGAGATTGCGGCAACTACAGCGTAAGCTAAACGAATCGTCGGATAAATGCTTCCCGAAAGCCAGGCATGAAGGTCAAACTTTCGGGAAAAGCGCTTTCTCGGAGGGGAAGTACTCCGGTTATACAGCAGCCGGAGGCTGGCTTTTCTCAAATCGTCACGTTGAGAAGACCGCAGGCGCTGGAGCAGGCTCTGGTACAGGCTGACGAAACGGACTTCGTCCAATGGTTCCGTATGGTTCCAGGTGGCACTGACGCAGTAATGGTAGCCCTGCCTGTCGATCAGGTACGTAGTGAAGTTCAGCACGCCAGGCTCCGGCCAGTTTTCACGGCAAACCGGCGCCGGATTGATTCAGGTTAGTGGAAGCTCATGTACTTTCTCCATCAGACGGCAGAGTTTGCGAACCGAGAAAACCCATCCGATGGCAGGCTGTACCGGTCCGCCGGAAAATACCGAGGCATCTGGCAGGGGTGTGTCTGCAGGGTGTGCAGTAGATGTTGGGGCCGGCTTCATCCGCTTTCAGAAAGCGGCGGGCGAGGTCCTGATTGGCCGGATTTTTCAGGATAAAAGCTTCGCGGGTGGATAGAAAGGGGCGGTTGTGGGGAGCAAATGCCTTGAGCAGTTCGTCTGCTTCCTGAATGCGCGGCGAGAAGAACAGGCCCATGATGCGTCCTTCAGCATCCAGGGTAATGCGCGTGGGCACAACGGCGCGCTCCAGAACCACTTGATATGCGCCCCCTTCGCCCTCGACGTGCTCAAACGCTCCGTACTGCTGCGTCAATTGCGCGATGATCTGAGACACCCGCTCGGTGGACACCTGTTGGAGGAATGTCGGGGCGAACCAGCCGGCCGGAATGGGACGTTCGGTGAAGAGCTGCTTCAGACGTTGCGCGGGAGTCTGCGCTGTAGCGGATTGCAGTGCAAAGAGGATCAGCAACAGGTCAAAGATAGCCAACGAAGACCTCTGGAGGTTATAAGGTTACGACATCGAGCCAGTACGAAGGCTATAGGGAACAGGTTACAGGGCCTGCATTCCGTCGACTAAAGGGTCAATCGTGCGTTACGCGGTGCTGGAGCTCCGCGTAGCGGTTAAGGAAGGTTGCCAGGGAGAGGCCTTCGGCGACGGCAGTCGCTGCTTCGTCGGCCGAAGTGATGGCCGGGCGCTGCGGCACGCGGCCCAGCACAGGCACGTGGCACATTGCTTCAATCATGTTCGGGTTTGTCTGCTCAGCCACGTTCGGGTGCGACGGATAGCCGCAGATCACCACCCCCACCACCGGCAGGCCCCGGCTGCGGGCATAGTGTACGGTCAGGAACGTGTGGTTGAGAGTGCCCAGGCCGGGACGCGACACGACCAGGACGGGCAGCTTCCAGCGCGCGGCCAGACCGGCATAGTCCAGCGTATCGGTCAGTGGGACCGAGAGGCCACCGGCCGTTTCGACGAGCACCCAGTCGCGGTCCTGCAACTGTTGCCAGGCGGCTTCGATCCGTTTGAGGTCCACGGGACGGCTGGCCCGGCGGGCGGCTACCAGCGGCGCCAGCGGTTCGGCATAGACGCAGGGGACCACCTGTTCGGGCGGGTCGTCCACGCGGGCCCCTTCGGCCAGCATGCGCGCGTCCGGTGGCCAGCTTCCCGGCGGTCCCTCCCAGCCGGTTTCGACTGGTTTGAGTACACCTACCTGATAGCCGGCCTGGCGCAGCAGGCGGGCCAGGCCGGAAGCCACAACCGTCTTGCCCACACCGGTGTCTGTTCCGGTGATCAACAGTCCGTTCATGCTTCCTGACGGATTTTTTGCGCCAGCGAGTTCAATTCGGGTAGGGCATCGTCGAAGGCGGCGCGCAGGATGGCCATCATTTCGTCCAGCTCGGCCTCGGTGGCGGCCAGCGGAGGCATAAAGATCAGTACGGAGCCGATCGGCCGCACGAGCATCCCGCGACGTCGGGCATGGCGGGCCACGATGAAGCCCACCTGTGCGCCGTAGGGAAAGTGCGTGCGGGTAGCGCGATCGGCCACGATCTCAATGCCCATCATGAAGCCGGCCTGGCGTACCTCGGCCACGAACGGATGGTCAGCCAGTGGAGCCAGCCCGGCACGCAGACGCTCCACCTTTGCCGGAAGCGAAGGCAGTAGCTCAAGCAGTAGCTCCAGGCTGGCCAGTGCCACAGCACAGCCCAGCGGATTACCCGTGTAGGAATGGCCGTGGAAAAACGTCTTGCGCTCTTCGACTTCACCCAGAAATGCCTCGAAGATGCGTTCGGTCGTGAGCGTGGCGGCCAGCGGGAGGTAGCCGCCGGTTAATCCTTTACCCAGACAGAGCAGGTCGGGCGTAATCCCGTCGGCTTCGCAGGCAAAAAGACGGCCCGTCCGCCCGAAGCCCGTCGCCACCTCATCAACGATCAGGAGCACGTCGTAGCGGTCGCACAGCGTACGCAACGCCCGCAGAAAGCCCGGCGGCGCCGGCAGGATGCCGCCCGCTCCTTCGACCGGTTCGACAATCACGGCGGCCAGCTCGTGGCCACGGGTGCGCAACACCGTCTCGACGGCTTCAAGGCTTTCGGACAGTCGATCGTGCGGATAGGGATACGGAACCCGGGGATGGCCCGGCAGCAGGTCCAGAAAGGGCCAGTGAAACAGTGGATCTGGGGCCACGCCTACGGCTCCCAGGGTGTCGCCATGATAGTTGTTCGTGAAGCCGAGCACGTAGCGCTTCGCACGCCGCCCCTGGTTCGCCCAGAACTGCACGGCCATTTTGAGCGCGATCTCGACAGCGGTGGCCCCACTGTCGGAGTAGAAAACGCGCTGAAGCCCCCGGGGCGCCACCTCGATCAACCGTTTGGCCAGCACCACGGCCGGCACGTTGGCCTGGCCGAGCATGGTAGCGTGTGCTATGCGCCGGAGTTGGGCTTCGATGGCGGCGTTCAGCTCGGGGACGTTATGACCGTGCACATTCAGCCAGATCGACGACGTGCCGTCGTAGTACCAGTTGCCGTGGAGATCCTCAAGCTTCACGCCCTGACCCCGCCGGATGATGATGGGGTCGCCGGCCATGTACTGCTTCATCGGCGTGAAGGGATGCCAGACGTACGTTTTATCCCAGGCGACAAGCGTCTCCGGCGACAGGGCGTCGAGGGCATCAATAGCGTTGGGTTTTTCCTTCATTGTATATCGACGATTTACCATTGAAGGAGGACGGCTGCCGAAAGTAGTCCGGCACCTACGGCTGTGAGCAGCAGCAGGTCGCCAGGCGCGAAGCGATGCGCTTCGAGCGCCAGTGCCAGGGGGATCGTGGCGGCCGAGCTGTTGCCGATGCGGTCGACGATGTTGACGGTGCGCGCTTCAGGCAGGCCCAGTTGGCGGCGAGCTTCTTCGATCAGGCGGTGGTTGGCCTGGTGGGGAATCCACCAGGCGACGTCGTCGATTTTGAAGCCAGCCTGTTGTAGTACACGTCGACCGGCTTCGGCCATGCCGGTGGCGGCCCGTCGGAAGAGGGCCCGTCCGTTCTGCAGACGCATCAGGTGTTCGCCGCGGGCCACGCGTTCGGGCGTGAGGGGGCGGCGGCTTCCGCCTGCCAGGATGTAGAGGGCGTTCCAGCATGAGCCGTCAGCCCCCAGCCAGTGGGCGATGATGCCACGCGATCCCTCGGTAGGGCCGAGCACGACGGCCCCGGCTCCGTCGGCAAAGAGTGCCGAGGTGGCGGGGTCGTCTGGATTCGTACGGCGGCTGAGCACGTTGGCGCCGATCACCAGTACGCAGGCCTGGTGCAGGCGCACGTAGCTATCGGCCAGCGCCAGCGCATACAGGAAGCCACTGCAGGCACCGGCCAGATCGATGGCACCGGCCCGACGCAGGCCCAGGCGATGTGCCACGACAGGAGCCGTGGGCGGCAGCAGATGATCGGGGGTGCTGGTGGCCAGCAACAGCAAGGTGACGGCTTCAGGGGGCAGGTCGGCCTGTTTCAGGGCGGCGGCACCGGCATGGACGGCCAGGTCGCTGGTCGCTTCGTCCGGACCGACCAGCGGGCGCTCACGAATCCCGGTGCGCTGCACGATCCAGCCCGGCGGCAGCCCCAGACGTCGTTCGGTTTCGGCGCTCGGCTCGCGGTGAGTCGGAAGGGCTGCGCCGATGCCCAGCACGGCCGTGCGTAGCCCGACAGGCGTCGGGATCGGCAGAGGAGGATTTTCGACAAGAGGAAGCTCAGACCGCATGCGATTGGAGGGTTTCGGCTTCGGGAAAGGCGGCCAGGACTGCTTCGATGTCTTCGTCGGTATGGGTGGCCATGGGGGCCAGCCGGATACGGCTGGTGCCAGGTGGCACCGTTGGGGGACGAATGGCCGGGGCAAGCACGCCCCGCGTTTCCAGCAGTGCCGACAGTTGCAGCGCGGCTTCGGGCGTTCCCACCAGCACGGCCAGCATGGGCGCTGGCGACTCATGCCGGATGGTATAGCCGCGCGCTTCGAGCGCAGTCTTCAGGCGGGTTACGTGTGCCTGTTGCCGCTGGCGCCGGCGTGCTCCTTCGTCGGATTGTACCAGACGGACAGCCTCCAGCGCCGCAGCGGCCAGCACAGGCGACAGCCCGGTGCTGTAAACAAAAGCCCGCGCCCGATGCAACAGATAATCGATGAGCGTCCGACTTCCCAGTGCAGCGCCGCCCTGCACGCCCAGCGCTTTGGAGAGGGTGGCCACCTGTACGGGAATGCGGTCGGCTACGCCCAGATAGTGGGCCGTGCCCCGACCCTCGGGGCCCACGATGCCGGTACCGTGTGCATCGTCTACAATGAGGATGGCATCGTAGCGGGTGGCCAGTTCGACCAGCTCCGGGAGCGGTGCCAGCGTGCCGTCCATGCTGAAAATGGCATCGGTTACGATGAACCGATGGCCGCCCGCAGCCGGTCCGGGCCCGCGCAATAGCTGCTCGAGTTGCTCCAGATCGCGATGGCGGTAATAGCGGAAATGGGCTCGGCTCAGGCGGGCGCCATCATTCAGGCTGGCATGGTTCAGCACATCGGCGAAGATCTGATCGCGCGGTCCGGCCAGGGCCGAAAGGATTCCCACATTGGCCGCATAGCCGCTCGGGAAGACCAGCGCTGCTTCGGTTTCTTTGAGCGCGGCCAGCGCGGTTTCAAGCGCTTCGTGCACCGGCCGATTGCCCACTACCAGCCGGGCCGCCCCGGCCCCGACGCCCCAGTGCTCCAACGCTTCGCGGGCAGCCGTCACCAGCCGCGGGTGCGTGCTCAGTCCCAGGTAGTCATTTGAGGCCAGGTTCAACAGACGACGGCCGCCACGCTTTACATATGGACCGCCGGCAGGCAGCGGTCGGAGCGTGCGACGCAGGCCTTTGGCCTCAAGCTGCCGGAGCTGTCGGGCGAGCCACTGCATGGGAGTGAGCCGATTGCGGCGCTTCCGGTACAAAGCCCAGATCCTCAATCATCTGCCAGTCGGCTTCGGCTGCCTGTCCCTTTTCCGTCAGGTAGTCACCCAGAAACAGGCTGTTGGCCACCATGAGCGCCAGCGGTTGCAGGCTCCGCAGATGCAGCTCGCGTCCGGCCGAAGCTCGAATTTCGGCCCGAGGATTGACAAAACGGAACACCGACAGGTAGCGCAGACAGGCCCAGGGTGTCAGATGGCGGACGGTCTGGCCATCACCCAGCGGGGTCCCTTTGATCGGAATCAGAAAGTTGACCGGGATCGAGGCCGCGCCGGCTTCACGTAGCGCATAGGCCATATCAAGCACATCCTCGTCGGTTTCGCCCATACCCAGGATGACCCCGGTGCAGGGTTGCAAACCTGCCTTGAGCGCAATCTGGACGGTGCGCACGCGGTCTTCGTAGGTGTGTGTCGAGCAGATGCGCTCGTAGTGACGCGGGCTCGTGTTCAGGTTATGGTTGTAGGCATCAACGCCAGCCTCCTTCAGCAGGCGGGCCTGTTCTTCATCCAGAATGCCCATGCAGGCACAGACCTCCAGGGGCAGTTCGGCTTTGATGCGGCGGGTAGCTTCAAGCACTGTTTCCAGCTCGCGCCGATGCGGTCCGCGACCCGAGGTCACAATGCAGAAGCGCTGCGCGCCGGCCGCATGAGCCTGGCGGGCCCGGCTGAGGATTTCCTCGACGGATAGCATTCGGTAGCGAGGAATGGACGCCTTCGAGATGCGCGATTGGGAGCAGTAGTGGCAGTCTTCCGGGCACAGGCCGCTCTGCGCGTTGAGCAGCACATTGACCTTGACACGGTTGCCGAAAAAGTGCCGGCGCACGCGCCAGGCAGCTTCGACAAGGCGCAACGTATCTGCGTCCGGAAGTTGCAGGAGAGCGCGTGCGACTTCACGGGCAGGCGGCCGGTCTTCGAGGGCGTCGGCCACCAGTTGATCCCAGGCGATTTCCATCGTCGTGGTTATGGGTTGGTGGATGAATTACGGGGAAGACACGGATTGTAACAGGGCAACGTCGCCGGCCGAGACGGTCCGCGTCGTTCCGTCGGGCAGGCGCACGCGAAGTGCACCGGACGGCTCGACGTCTTCGGCCATGCCTTCGATCCGGCCGCTGGCAGTTTCGATGCGTACCGGTTGGCCCAGCGTGTAGCTATGACGACGCCAGGCAGCACAGATGGCGTCGGCTTCGGCCAGGCGGTTGTACCAGTACTCCAGGCGGTCAAGGAGCGTAGCCAGCAGGTCCACCCGCCGCAGGCCCGGCCGATAGGCCTCCAGGTAGGTTGCTTCTGGAGGTAGCGGTGCCGCGTGGACGTTCAGGCCAATGCCCAACAGGAGAAAGCGCACGTCTTCTCCGCGCAGGTCGGCTTCCAGCAACACACCCGCCAGTTTGCGTCCATCGGGAGCCAGCAGGTCGTTGGGCCACTTGAGGCCGCCTATCTCGGCTGTTTCTGCCAGGGCCACGCCCGCAGCCAGCGACAGCCGGAGCAGCTCGGTCAGCGGCAGCCGTGGACGCAACAGGACCGAAAAGTACAGACCGGCGCCAGAGGGGCTGATCCAGCGGCGTCCCCGGCGTCCCCGCCCTCCGGTCTGCTGTTCGGCCAGTACGACAGCGCCCTCGGGCGCACCGGCTTCGGCCCAGGCCCGCAGCTCATCCTGGGTGCTGGTGGTGCGCCCCATATAGCGGTATGCCCGGCCGAAGCGCCCTCGGAGGCAGGACCTCAATAGATGGGGCGCCGGGCTTCCTGGCCGTAGCCGATAGCCCTGCCCCTGAACCACCTCGACCGGATAGCCAGCCGCCTGCAGCCGGTGCGCCTGCTTCCAGACGGCCACGCGGCTGAGTCCCAACCGTCGGGCCAGCACCGAACCGCTCGTGAACGCCTCGCTCAGATAGGCCAGCAACGCTGCATTCTTCATGTTAACCAAGATACAACACTTCGGTTAACCAGGCAATACGAGCATAGCAGCAGGAATGGTCTGAGGCAAGGCGATTCAGGAAACGACCGTGGCGTCAGTAATCATGCAATGGCATTGGAAAAATGCAGAAATGCACACGGCTATAAGTGTAGCAAGCTTCTGAGAGACGGAGTTTCCAGGCTCCCGCTTTCCAGCAAAGCGCGCTCGTCCTCTGCATTGTTGTTTGTTCAAATATGTTGAGATAAGAAGTTACATTTTACACCGGCCTTAGCCCTTGACAAATTCTGTGTGTGTGTATCTTAACGGCAGCTTCTCAAAAGCGAGTACGGTTCCCGTTGAGACCTTTCGGCCATGTCGGCGACTCAAAAAATCGGCCTGGGGCTGCTGCTCCTGACGCTGAGCTGGAGCCT
>JAUZRN010000062.1 GCA_030950375.1 Rhodothermus sp.
TTAAAGTTTTTGATCACCAGGGGCATTTTATCAAAACGCTGGGAGATCGTGGCGAGGGTCCCGGTGAGTATCAATTCGCGGCACAGATTTTCAAATGTCATGATATGATCGGCGTGTACGACGCGATGCTAAAGAAATTCATTTTCTATAGAAATCTTGAATATGCATATAACTTTTCATTCTATGCAGCGGGAACGCTGTTTGATGATCCCATCTGTCATGATAAATATCTCTATATTTCTATTCGAGGATTCACTCCAGAGTGGCCCTATCATCTTTTAAAGATCGATACTACAGGGAATGTATTGAAGGCAGCACTGAATATGGTAGATAAGTATCATGCGTATTTTTATACAGGTCTTTTTTATATTCATCTTTTAAAGTTAGAAAAAAAGATTGCACTGGCACATGCACTTTATAAAAAAGTTTTTTACTTTGATTATGATCTGGATAGCCTCTATGCAGAACCACTTATTATGCCGCCTCGATGCGAGGCATGGTGGTGGCCTGAAATACGCGAGATTAATGCTGATGATGCGACTGCTTATGAGCAGCAATATTTTAGAATACGCGATATTGTAAACAAGCAGTCTCCCTGTATATTTGTCAGTATGTATTCTTATAAAAGGAATAGAATATATAATTATCTTGTAGGAGAGAACACAGATATTAAAGTAGTTGTTTCAATCGTACATGATCGCAAGCATGATGAAAAGATATATCTGATAGGAGGAAAAAGGTTTCATGTGTGGAGGGATCGCTTTGTCGAGTGTGCAATGGATGAGCACGATCGCCTGTACTGTGATTTTTTCCGGATTGATCCGCAAAGAGGAAGCGTTTCGCTAACGCTGGCGTATCCCTGAAACGCTGGGGTTGACTTTCTTCGCTCCGCGGGCAGCGAGCAACGTACAGGTAGATATGGGGGACGGGTTACGTTTTCAGGCACGGCCCCTCTGGTTGGTTGGGACAGGTGAAAGCAAGGCCTGAAGATCAGGTTTCTGGGATATCCTCCGACTGAAATAAATGCCGGCGTTCGGGTAGTCTGGCTGGAGGCCTATCTTCAGGGTGCTCCTCCTGCGAAGGGGGTGCCGGTTTTTTGGCGGGTCTCTGCGGCTATGCAAAGGGGGAGCAATCTGATTGGGCTCGACCGTACGAAGTGTAGCGTGACGGTGTAACTACCAGGCAAAACGGTTTTTACCAGGCTCACCGCTCCAGGGAGGGGGACAGGGGAGGGAGGAGCCTTTCCTACCACAGATGCCCCATGGGGGCCACCCCTCTGTCTCCAACAGACACCCCCTCAGGCCCTTCGGGCCAGCTCCCCCTCAAGGGGGAGCAAGATTTCTGGTTTGCAGGCCTTTGTTGGGTTTAGTGAAGCCGTCAAATTGTAGACCGACGTGTATTTTTGACTCCCCCTCCCCATTGGGGAGGGGGACAGGGGAGGGGCCTAACCAATCACCCCACGCCGATCCAAACGCCGAGTCGCTTCTGTTGGCAACGCTGGCTTTCAACAGACACCCTCTCAGTCGCTTTGCGACAGCTCCCCCTCGAGGGGGAGCAAATTTCCTGGCTTAGTAACGTAACGCTTACTCTGGTGTGATTGCCAGATTTCTGGCAAAGCTTCTTTCCTGAGTCCCCCCTCCCCATTGGGGAGGGGGACAGGGGGAGGGGACCCAACCATCGTCTCCGCACCACTTCCTCCGCCCTTCGGGTTGCCCTTCTGCGAGGGGGTGGGGTTTTTGGGGTTAGCGCTGAGGTGGTGGCTGCCAGGCCGTTATACACGGCCTCAGCCCTTTTTCTGGAGTCCTCTCGCTGAGCGCGCCGCAGGCAGGCACGGATCCGGTTACCTGCCAGTTGCCACGGGCCTTCCTTCTCAAATCCCTTCTCCTCTGGAGCAAAGTTGTCTTACACTCACTTCATGCAGGAGGGAGACATGCAAAACGCAGCAGGCCCGCCCCCTTGCGAGAGCGGACCTGCTGCGTCCCCATCCACGAGAACACGGGCCTTGCGTGTTCTGCTGCTATTATCGGCAGAAGCTGCGTCAACTTAAGAGGCCGCCCGGCAAAATTATCGGGTGGACTGGCTCTGCCGGTAGAGTTTTTCCAGTTGAGGGAGCGCGCGGCGCATCATTTCTTCGACGCTTAGGCCCCGGTTGCCCTGCACCTCGTATAGCTTGCGGCAGACCAGTTCAAGTGCGCCTTTCAGGCCATGGGCTTCGATGCTGCGGCTGGTAGCGCGACGGCGGCCCTGGGCGTCGGTCCAGTACCCCTGCACATAGGGACGGCGTATGCCCTGGCGTGTCACCTTGACGCTGAAGCCAATGCCGATCACGCCGGAGCGATTGATCGCCTCGGCAGCTTTGCGGCGCACTTCAGGTGTACGCAGACGGGCTGTGGGGTTGATGGGAGGTGGCAGCTCCTGCAGCAGTCGATCTCGGTAGGCCAGGGCTGCTTCGAAGGCTTTGGCAGGAGAACCGTATTTCTTATCGGAAAAAAATTGGGTATAGGACTGATTCTGTCGTTGAATGCGTACCTGCCAGCCGTGGGTGGCCTGTACATCAATCCGGAAGATGTTGCGCGCCTTTTTTGAAGAACCTTTGTTTGTCAAAGACATGATTCCCCCCTGTGTCTGATGAAAAAGGCGAGGCATATTCGGGGCAGGCACCGTATTTCGTGGGGGGGACCATAGTGTAATCTATATACAAACAAAATTTGTGGTATTCAACCGTTCAATCTTAAAAAGTACCCGGTAGAGAGCGCTTCCAATATTGTGCAATGGGTAGTAGTCCGGGGAATTTTGGTGTATTTTAAAGCGGCGTTTGTCTGGGAGAGATATTGCCCCGGGTGTGCTTAGTAGGGGGGATTGTGCTGGAGACGGTGGCGCAAGCATGGGGGCATTTTAAGGGGGGAGGAGGGTGTAGGTTATTGGTGTGATAATATCCGTTATTGCAATGAAACGTAGAGAACTGATTCGCTTTGGCTTATATTCGGGGCTATTGGGCTTGCTGGGCATACGCTGTACTTCGCGGATAAGAGTCACCCGGCCTGTTGCGATCGCTACCTGGGATCATGGACGGATGGCTGTCGAGAAGGCCTGGCAGGTGCTTCGTCAAGGAGGAAATGTACTGGATGCGGTGGAGGCAGGGGTGCGGGTGGTCGAAGCCGATCCGACTGTACGAACCGTTGGACTCGGAGGCTATCCGGATGCAACCGGACGCGTTACCCTGGATGCTTCCATTATGGAAGGATCTGGGCGTTGTGGTGCGGTGGCTTTTCTGGAAGGTTTTATGCATCCGGTGTCAGTGGCGCGGCGCGTCATGGAAAAGTCTCCGCACGTTTTTCTGGTGGGCGAAGGTGCTGCGGCGTTTGCCCGGGCGGAAGGGTTTGAACCTGTAGAGCTGCTGACACCAGCCTCTCGGCAGGATTGGGAACACTGGAAGGCTCGGCAGAGCAATTCGGGACCGCCACCTCCCAATATCGAAAACACCAACCGCATTGCAGGGGAATATCACGATACCGTCGCTTTGTTAATGGTAGACGCGACTGGACGTCTGGCCGGGGCCTGCTCTACCAGTGGAGCCGCGTTTAAGTGGCGGGGGCGGGTGGGGGATTCGCCCATTATTGGGGCTGGATTATTTGTAGACGATGAGATCGGGGCCGCCTGTGCTACGGGATGGGGAGAAGGGGTGATTCGTATAGCCGGCTCTCACCTCATTGTGGAATTAATGCGGCAGGGCGACGAACCAGAAGTAGCTTGTCGAAAAGCGGTGGAGCGCTTTCGGGCGAAAAGTCCGGAGGATCCACCGCTCCAGGTTGGCTTTCTGGCTCTACGTCGCGACGGTGTTGTGGGGGCCTACAGCTTGCAGCCAGGGTTTACCTATGTGGTGCAGTCTGCCGATCAGGAGATGAAGCGGATAGAGGCACCCAGCTTGCTACACCGCTGAGGGCTAACAAAAAAAGCGTCTGCGTGCATGCACGCAGACGCTTGAAAAGTTGGTATTTATTCAGTTGTGCCTTCCTTCGCGGCTTCGGGTTTCTCAGGCGATGTCGCTTCCGTCTCGGCAGCCGGGCGGGTTTCAAAAAGGAGCTCACCGGGCTTGACCGATTCGTCGTAGTGGATCACAACCAGATCGCCTTCTTTAACCTCATTACTCAGGATGGCTTCAGCCAGCGGGTCTTCCACATACTTCTGAATGGCCCGTCGGAGTGGCCGAGCCCCATACTGCGGATCGTAGCCTTTTTCAACCAGGAAATCCCGGGCTGCCTGCGTAAACTCGATCTGAATACCGAGATCGCCTGCGCGCCTGAGCAGATCGGAGACCATCAGGTCGATGATCTGGTAAACGTGCTCTTTTTCCAGGGGCTGGAAGACGATTACATCATCAATTCGGTTCAGGAATTCAGGGTTAAAGACACGCTTGAGGGCATCTTCAACCGTAGATTTCATCGCCTGGTAGTTGAAGGGCTGTTCGCTCTGCGTAAAGCCGATGCCCTTGCCCAGGTTTTTAATCTCCCGTGCCCCGATGTTTGAGGTCATGATGATGATAGTGTTGCGGAAGTCGACGCGGCGGCCCAGGCCGTCGGTCAGGATGCCGTCGTCCAGTACCTGGAGCAGGATGTTGAACACATCTGGATGCGCCTTTTCGATTTCGTCGAGCAGGACGACAGAGTAAGGCTTACGCCGCACCTTTTCGGTGAGCTGACCGCCTTCTTCGTAGCCTACGTAGCCCGGCGGTGCACCGATCAGGCGGCTGACGGAGAACTTCTCCATGTATTCGCTCATGTCGATACGAATCAGCGCATCTTCAGAGTCGAAGAGGTACTCCGTCAGCGCCTTAGCCAGCTCGGTTTTACCGACGCCGGTCGGGCCAAGGAAGATGAAGGAGCCGATGGGCCGCTTGGGATCTTTAAGGCCGGCCCGTGTGCGCCGGATCGCCCGCGCCAACTTGGAGATGGCCTCGTCCTGACCGATCACCCGGCTTTTGAGCGCCTCTTCCATCCGGAGCAGCTTTTTCTGCTCCGGCTCGGTAATCTTATCGACCGGGATGCCGGTCATCATGGCCACAACCTCGGCAATGTCCTGTGCGGTAACTTCATGGACTTCATGTTGCACGCGTTCTTCCCAGGCACGCTTGGCTACTTCCAGCTCTTCGAGCAGCTTCTTCTCCCGGTCGCGCAACCGAGCTGCCTCTTCGAAGCGCTGGCTTTTGACAACCCGGTTCTTTTCTTCCCGGACACGTTCGATCTCTTCTTCGAGCTCGACAATTTCTTTGGGTACCCGGATGTTCTTCAAGTGTACCCGGGCGCCGGCTTCATCCATGACATCAATGGCTTTGTCCGGGAGGAACCGGTCGGTGATATATCGCTCCGAGAACTTGACGCACAGTTCGATCGCCTCGTCTGTATAGCGGACATTATGATGTGCTTCGTAGCGATCCTTGATCTTTTGAAGAATTTCCATGGTCTCCTCCGGCGTGGAAGGATCGACCATGATTTTCTGGAAGCGGCGGTCCAGCGCGCCGTCTTTTTCAATGTACTGGCGATACTCGTCCAGCGTGGTGGCACCGATGCACTGAATCTCGCCACGTGCCAGTGCTGGTTTGAACATGTTGGAGGCATCCAGCGAGCCCGAAGCACCTCCGGCTCCGACGATCGTATGTAGCTCGTCGATGAAGAGAATAACATCCGGGTTTTTCTCAAGCTCGTTCATCACCGCCTTCATGCGTTCCTCGAACTGGCCACGGTACTTCGTGCCAGCTACGAGGGCGGCCAGGTCAAGGGAAACAATGCGTTTATCGTAGAGGACGCGGCTGACCTTGCGTTGTACAATGCGCATGGCCAGGCCCTCCACGATGGCGGTCTTACCTACCCCGGGATCGCCAATTAACACGGGGTTATTTTTCTTACGGCGGCTGAGCACCTGGGCAACCCGTTCAATCTCCCGCTCCCGTCCGATGACGGGATCCAGCTTCCCCTCTTCGGCCAGCTTGGTCAGGTCGCGGCCGAAGTTGTCCAGCACGGGTGTTTTGCTCTTTTCCATCTTTGTATGCGCTCTACTGTATCTGGATGAAAAGCGACTGCCGCTTTCGCTACTACTACTCCGGGCTGATGCTTTGCCACTCAGGATCGCATCCAGCTCGGCCCGCACCGCATCGTAGGTAATTGAGAATCCCTGCTGTAGAATCTGGGCGGCAATGTTTTCCTCATCACGCAGCAGACTCAGCAGCAGGTGTTCCGTGCCAATGACATCGCTCTTGTACAGCTTGGCTTCCAGGTAGGTTATTTTCAGCACCTTTTCTGCCTGCTTTGTCAGGGGCAGGTTCCCTACGACCGTGGTCGGACCGCTGGTGCTGCGCACCGCATCCTCAATGGCTTTTTTCAACTTCAACAGGTCACATCCGAGGTTGCGAAGGATCTGCACGGCAATGCCTTCGCCCTCTCGGATGATGCCGAGCAACAGGTGTTCCGTTCCGATGTAATCGTGCCCCAGCCGGATGGCCTCTTCCCGGCTGTAGGAAATAACGTCCCGAACTCTGTTGGAGAAGTTTCCTTCCATAACTACTTCATCTGGCTTTAAGACAGCCCGACGCGCCTTGCGGCACGTTGAAGGCTGCTCATATGCGACCAGCGTGCCACAGCGGATGGCCGACGCTGACCTTATGCTGTTAACCGAGGCTTCAGAGTGCTGTTCCTACAAAAAACGCGGGGTTGCTACCTCCCACCCCGCGTCTGCAGCTCACTCGTCCCGCGGTTCAGACCGCAAAACTTGAGCCGCAGCCGCAGGTCTGGGTAGCATTGGGATTGTTGAAAACAAACCCCCGAGCGTTCAGCCCATCGTGATAGTCGATGGTGGTCCCCATCAAATATAGGCCGTGGCGACGATCCATGTAAATGGGAATACCCTCGACTTCAAATTCCAGGTCGTATTCGCGTTTGCGATCAAAACCGAGCAAATAGCTCATGCCTGAGCATCCTCCTCCGCGCACGCCCACACGCAGCGCATATCCTTCCGGAATCTGCTTAGTCTGCATGATTTTTCGGATTTCCTGAGCGGCGCGGGGTGTAAGCCGAATAGGACACTGCAATGTCGCGTTGCCCATGGTGATTGTCAACTGTCGCGTCCTTAGATGCCTGTTGAGAACGTACCGTGAGCACGGCTGTTCCACGGTTACCAGAGTCGCCGCGCCAGTACCACCGAGGCCTTTTGCGTCAACAGACGGCCGCCGCGGCCATCCATGGCTTCAAGAAGAACGACGTAAATGCCGATGGGGAGTGTGCGGTTGGCGTCGTCGCGGCCATCCCAGAGCAGCATGCCCTGCGTAGCGCTGTTGACAGGTCCCAGTGTGCGAACGAGTCGTCCCTGATGGTCAAAGATGCGCGCGCGGACCAGGGCGGCCGCCGGAAGTTTAAAGCGTAGGATGGCGACATCATCGATGCCATCACCATCTGGTGAAAACGGGGAGGGCATAATCTCCAGGCTGACCTCTCCGGGAAAAGAAGGCGGGATCTCCAGGCGGGCCGCATTGGGACGCCCCGGCGTCCCACCGGAAGGATCCGGACTGCTGGTCCAGTTGGCTGGATCGTTCGATGGTCCGTCTGGTAGTAAGCGCTCCAGCGCTAAGCCCGTTGTTGCTCGAACGCCCGGCAGGTGCCAGTAGGGGCGATAGTGTACCGAATCGATGGTCAGCGATCTATATTGGAGATGGATGAGGTCGCCGTCGTTGCGCAGTCCAAGCGCGTTACCTGGCACAGGAATCCAGATGGTGCCCGGATGACGGATGGTTCCTGGAAAAGCTGCTTCCAGAAAGGTCAGAGGATCTTCTCCGGTGGGGACATTGAAGATGAGCGCCAGACTGTCCGGAGCCAGCGCCTGCCATTGAATGGGCAGGTAGACCGTATCGGCTCGTCCTTTTTCGTCTGGAAGATCGGTCCAGAAGAGTCCTTCAAGATTAAGATGATACGTGGACCGGTTGATTAGTTCGATGTATTCGGGCTGGTCGGGACGATCATCGTAGGGATCGGCCAGTGGTGCATAGAGAATTTCGTTAATGCGCAGCGTATGGGGGGCAGGCGGGTAGGCCAGGGGGCGTATGGCTACATCCAGCCGGTTGCCCTTCAAATCGCGCAGGTTACGAACGATCAGCTTTCGCTGCTGAAGAGGCTGCGCAAAGCGTAGCACAACCTGCCGCTGCTGGGAGATCCAGGTGGCCGTTTGCGGATAGGTGCCGTCCTCCAGGGAAAATGCTTCAGGTTGGACCGAGGTGACATCGAGCATTTCGTCAAAGAAGGCCACAACGGTTATGCTGTCGCGAACAGCCACAAAGCGAAGGCCAGGTGGGCTCTGGTCGGGTGCGTATCGGCTATTCTGACGGCCCGGAGTGGCTCCCTGCGGAGCCGTGCTGACGGCCCAGTTATCAGTGAGCCAGGTCGGTAGATCAGGATCGCGGCGCTCCAGGGAGCGACCGGGCTCACCCCTGGAGGCTTCGTACCAGAGCGAATCGAGTAGCAGACCGTCGCTTCGTTTCAGCACGACAGCATCTGCATCATTGTTGAGCGGAAGCCAGCGTTCGGGTTGGAGGCGTACGGAAACAGGACCGAAGTGGGCCCGCAGGGCGGCGGTATCTGCAGTCAGCACGACGTAGGCGCCGGGGGCAATCAGAAAAGGGCGCGCTGCCAAGGGTTGAGGCTGGCTACGGGCATCCTGCCAGTATACCTGCTGCAAATCCAGGGCATATGCCGCCCGATTGTACAGCTCCACAAACTCAGGGGCCGGTTGTGTTGGGGCATAGAGCACCTCGTTGAGGATCAGATCGCCCGGCATGGCTGGCTCGGGATCACCCGGGAATAGAAACGAACGTTGCACAGGAGGGATGGCATTGCCGGCCGTATCGGTTACAGCTTCGATGTGCAAGCGGTAGGTCGTCTGAGCCACCATGGCACCTGCCAGCAGGAGGATAAACCGGGTCCGCGGCAGCGAGGGGCAGTCCAGTATCTGAAGGACGGTCGGGCCATCGAGCAGGCGATAGGCAGTCGGGTCACACCCGGTTACCGGTTCGTCGAAAGCCACACCGAGCTGGCGGCTGTTGATGGGATACAGGTCGATCAGGCGAGGCGGAAGGGTGTCGGTGGTTACGGTGAAGGTAACCACCGTGTCGCGCAACACGTTGCCGGCCAGGTCGTGCAGACCAGCGATTTGCAGCTGATAGGTGCCGGAAGGGGGGACGCGTGCGTAGTGCAGGCGAGCGATCTGGCCCGAGGACTCCCATTGCAGGCGATCAGGGGAGCCAGTGAAGGCCGAAGCAGCTATGTAGAACGCATCTGGCGTTGCCTGGAGGGTGTCGATAGGCTCGGAAAAAGCAACGATGAAGGCACGTCGTTGTTGCCGATAGGCAACCGAGGTAACCTGCGGCGGGGTGTAGTCCGGGCGATTGGCTGCGCCAGCGACCAGTAAATCGTCGAAGGCGTAGCTACGGCCGGTTGTCGTGGTGTGTTTGACCCAGAGGCCAAAATAGCGGCTGTGCCAGTAAGTGGCATCGGTGGTTTCAAAAAGCAGACGTCCCTCCAGAAAAATGCTCCATCGGCCGGTTTCGGTACGGAGAACTTTCAGGGTGAGGGTTTGTGTGGGTTCGGTCAACAGGGGCACGCTTCGGCCGAGTAGAACGCGTCGGGTGGCCGGATCGCCATCCTGTCGGTAGAGGCGCACTTCATCGCTATTGTTAGTTCCCAGCTGGAGGAAATAGCCGTGGACTGGGGCCTTCAGGTCGGCGGTGTCCGCCATCAGATAGATTCTTATCCCGTTGAAATTGCTCAGGTTGACCTGCTCATAATGGATGGTGGCCTGCCAGAGGCCCCAGGAAGTGGTAGAAGGGGTTACCAGAAAGAGTGTATCGGGGCGGGAGGGGCCGTTGGAGCGAAGGACCGGGTTGCCATTGAGCGTGTCGATGGTCCAGTATTGGTGGGTGCCATACCAGGGTGGATTGTCCGTGAAGTTGCCATCGTTAAAGGTTTCAAAGAGCTGGGCCTGAAGCGGAAGGGGGATGAGGAAGATCCACAGCAAGCGGTGCATGGCGTTACACGGTATTAAATCCGTTATTGCAACCCTAAACAATCCCAAAACGCTTGCGAAGAACCCACTCCAAAGTAAGCAGCAAGATAATCAAGAATAGAGGCGGCCAAGTCATCCGTAGACGCCATTCTGTCTGTACCCAGGTCTCTTCTGGTGTAAGTAAACCTCTGCGCTGTAGCACGTCTGATAGATGCGCAGCGTTTTCCAGCGTAAAGAAGTGGCCCCGGGTTCGTCGCGCCAGCTGTCGCAGCAATGCATAGTCAGCCCAGGGCGTTTTAAGCTCAAGGGTTGACATGCCGACAGCAAAGTATCCGCTATCGCGACCCAGCAGCTCTTTTTCCCGTCGGGCCTGGCCCTGATAACGATACAGGCCCTGTGGCAGCTGGTCAATGCGTAGGTGATAGCGACCGTTACCCGTGGGTTCCATCCGGAAGGGGTAATGGGTGCTATCGGCACTCCACACTTCTACAGTTACGGTGGCGTTATCTACAGGGGCCAGCCGTTCGTCGTAGACTTCACCCAGGAGTCGAACCGGCTCGTCTTCGCCGAATGTTTCGCGTTCTGGCCAGATACGCACTCGTTGATTGTTGACAGGCGCGGTCAACCATTGCACCAGGTTTTCGAGCAGGGCTTCCCAGAAGGCTCGTAGCTCATCAAATGCTGCGGGTAGATTACTCCACCGCCAGAGGCCACTTCCCAGAAGTGCAGCCCGTCGATGACCGCCGCGTTCCTGAACAAGTAGTAACGGGACAGGCGTTCCACCGTCTTCAGGGCGTCCGGTAGCCAGCAAACGCGCATCCGGTGCAATGGTCCACGTAGTTTGCTTTGTACGCAGTGGAGGAAGCTGGTCGAGGGCCTCAGGGAGGCCGCCGGGCAGGTCGAAAAGCGTATGGGTATGCATAGCGGGCGATAGTCGGAAGGCGACCGTCATCTGTCCCGGCAGTATTTGCGCCGGACGTGCCGGCAGTACCTCCGTCAGTACACGCAAGCGTTGTAGATCAGTATGATAAGCGTTCAGTAGAAACAGGAGGGGTACCCGTCGGGCGGCCTCTGCAATGCGCTGTAGCTCGATGGGGTTGGCATCTCGGCCAGGGTAGCCGGCCAGAATGATCAGGTCAAACGTCTCCAGGGTATCTGGTAGCGGACCGCCATAGAAGCGACGGGCATCACGTTGCACTCGGGTAATTACTTCCAGGTCGGTATTCCGTGCAAGCAGGCGTTGCAACATGGCCAGGTCGGGATCCGGGGCGGCGCCGATAAGCAACAGGCGTCGTCGGCGTTCGAGTACGCGGACGGTGACGCTTTCTCCGTTATTGCTTATTAAAAACTCCCCAGCAACTGGATACACTCGCACGCCCACCCGATATAGCCCGGGGCGCTGTGGCTCATAGGTAAACGAAACGGTTGTCTGCACCTCCGAAGCTATCAGGGTATGGCGCTGACGTTCGATCTCTTGGCCATTTACCTCCAGGGCCACTATCACTTCCGTCTGGGCAAAGCCACGCGCTTGCAGGTAAGCCGTTACGGGTAGCCGGGACCGGACATAGGCGATGGTGTTGGTCTCAACCCGATCAATCCATAGATCTCGAGGACGAGTGGTATCCCCAACAGCAACGGTGAAAACAGGCACGCCGAGTCGTTCTGCTTCATAAAGCGGAGAAGGCCCATCGTTGAATTGACCATCGGAGATCAATACGATGGCGCGCAATTGTGGATGGCGCTGTCGCACTTCCTGAATTGCCCGGGACAGATTGGTACGTATCTGCTGAAAGTGAAGCGAATCGGCTAAATCGGGAGCGGCCGGAAGGGGCTGAAGGATCGCCCCAAAGCGATACAGGTGCAGGCGTACTGAACGAAATACCTCCCAGGGGATCGTCTGTTGTAGTCGCTGCGCCAGATGCTGGCTGGTATCGCGAGCGGCAAGCGGAAGGCTGGCACTATCGTCAATCAGCAGTGCCAGTTCAGCCGGTACCTGCTGGCGTTTTGTATGTACCAGCAACGGATCGGCCAGCAGCGTCACAAGAAGACCAAGGGTTCCCCCTCGAAGCAGTGTTAACAGCAGACGCTGGTATTGCTTCAGATGGGAAGTCCGACGGTAACTCCAGATGGCAAAGGCGAGCGTCACGCCCAGTAGTAAGATGTAGAGGGCCTGCGGCCAGGCAAGCTGAAGCATACACAATTGCTGTTATTGCAATACAAAAAAACCCGGCAATAGAGACTCAACCACTGAGACCTGCGGAGGATTCAAGTCACCTCGGTCCATCCAGACAGCCAGCGATGGACAATGCTCAGCCAGCAACTGCCGACAGGCACCACAGGGTGTTCCCTGTGCATCCTTTACACAGGACAGAAAAAGCGCCTTCCAGGAGGACACCGGTACGCCATAACTTAACGCCGTTCCCAGCGCATTCCGTTCTGCACACAGCGTACGCGTCCAGTCCGGATGTTCCACGTTAACGCCTGGAACGCATCGGCCGTCTTCAAATTGTAATAGACAACCTACCGGAAAATGCGAGTGTGGAGCCCACGCACGTTCCGCTACCCGACGCGCTGCATGAACGCCCTGAACAGGATCCGTAAACCGCCCACTACAGAAGGGGGAAAGGGACTTTTGTATTGAGGGCAGCACACGCGAGTCAGCTACCAACCATTCCTCCCACACGTCAAACGTTAGCTCCAGCCCCTCAATGAACGCACGCATGCCCGCATCAACCGTTCCTGAAAAGGCCACAGCCACTATGTCACGGCGCTTCAGGGCTACCGCCGTCGTCCAGGCATTCAACAACGGCGGAATCGTCAACGAAAAAGAGGCGCTTTCAACACGCACACCGGGAATCCAGTGACCATCCGCAAGCAACAGCACCACTGCCTCCGGACACCTTGAGTACGGAACATAGGCCCGCTTTTTTACTTCGTGAACCAGCGTACGTAGCTGCTGGCGTACAACATGCGCAGTCACAGGACCTTCCGAAATCTTTTACAGGCAGAGAAAATATACACTGCTACTTTAGAAGTTTCAGGCAACCCGACAGACTACCACAGAGGAAAGTATTGTGCCCCGATCCTTTTACTTTGAGCTGTTCGTCGCACTGCGCTACCTTCGCGGTGCCCAAGGGCGCGAAGAAGGGCGACGTTTTCTCCGCTTCATCACCTACATTGCCATCGGTGGCGTAACCATTGGCGTGGCTTCTTTACTCCTGGCACTTTCCATTGTACATGGGTTCAGACAGGAGATCGAAACCAAAATCACAGGCTTTGGCGCACATATCCAGGTAGAGAACCTGCGCGATGCCCCCCTGGTGGATGCAGCCTGGATGGAAGCTGCGCTGCAACATATGCCTGGGGTCATCTCCGTTCGCCCCGTCATCCAGGAATTTGTACTTATTCGGCGCAACCGACGTGAAGTAGACGGTGTTGCGCTCTGGGGTAGTCCCAGGCTTCCCGAATACCTTCAGCAGAACCTGGTAGCCGGAACGGCCCGCTTCACGCCCGACAGTCTCGGCCGTCCGGGCTTGATTATAAGCCGCCAGCTGGCTGAACAGTTTGCGGTAAAACCAGGTGATCTGGTAACGCTGTTCTCCATGCGTCGTCTTCCTGCCACTGCACGCCCTCGCCTGCGTGTGCGGCAGTTCTACATAGCCGGTCTATATGAAACGCTCCTGGCAGACTTCGACCGGCTCTACGTCTTTACTTCTCTCGACGCTGCACGTACATTGCTGGAGTACGGACCAGACGAGGTAACCCGTTTTGACCTTACCCTGGAAGATGTCAGCCAGGCCTCTCGCATTGCCGAACAGATCGAAGTATATTTTGGACTACCGGTCATCGCACGTACCATTTACGAGGTCTTTCGCAATCTTTTTGCCTGGGTCCGGCTACAAGAAAGCATTATCCCTCTGGTTATCAGTATAATCATCATTGTAGCGGCTTTTAACATGCTGGCAACGCTACTGATGGTCATTCTGGAAAAAGCACGAGAAATTGGTATTCTGGCCAGTATGGGAGCCTCGCGGCGAAGACTCCAGCGCCTATATCTGATTCTGGGAGTCCTGACCGGACTGATCGGCACCGTACTGGGCGAGCTACTGGCCCTGAGCCTGGCCCTGATGCAAAAACGGTTTGGCATTATTCCGCTACCAGCAGAAGCCTACTACCTGCAGACAGCACCGATCGCCTTACACGGCATAGATTTCATATGGGTGGCCATCGCTACCATCGGACTATGCGGACTGGCGTCTTGGGTGCCGGCTCGGATAGCTGCCCGTATGCACCCGATTCAAGTTATTCGCTTTCACTAACCCTGCAGCAATTACGACCATGCACGAAGCGCCCTGCATTCGGCTGCGCATATTACTCTTCAGCGTACTGCGTGAGCGTATCGGTCAACGTGAGCTGGAAATCGCGCTCCCAGCACCGGTCACGGGTGACCGCTTGCTGGACTATCTTGCCGAGCAGTATCCGGTAATTGCTACCTACCGATCCGTCATACGTCTGGCTGTCAACCAGACGTATGTACCGACCTCAGTCGAATTACATGAGAAAGACGAAATTGCTCTTATCACGCCGGTAAGCGGTGGTTAAAACATCAACCGAACTGAACCAAACGGATCAACGATGGAATTTCGTTCGCCTACAGTCTGGCTCTGGCTTCTTTCTGAGAAGCTTCCTGTAACCGAGGCGGTCTCGTTTCTTCAGACTCCAGAAGCTGGCGGACTGGCGCTGTTTATGGGAACCACCCGCCAGTGGACAGACAGCCGCGAAACCCTCTCGCTTTTTTACGAAGCCTACGAGCCAATGGCTCTAGCCGAAATGGGGCACCTTTCGGACGAAGCGCTACGCCGCTGGCCAGTACGCCGGCTCTGTCTCTGGCACCGGCTCGGCAACGTTCCACCTGGCGAAATCAGCGTACTGATTGGTGTGGCTACCCCTCACCGCGCTGAAGCGTTCGAAGCCTGTCGCTTTTTAATCGACACGCTGAAACGCCAGGTGCCTATCTGGAAGCGCGAGACGCTCTCCGATGGAAAGACCGTCTGGGTCGAAGAAGGCATTCCTGAGGAAAAACCTCGCTAACCGGCCATGCGCGTTGCTTATCTTCAATACAATCCGGTCTATCTTGAGGTCGCACACAACCTTGCCCGCGTTGAAACACTTCTCAAAGGAGTCGACGCGGATCTGATCGTCCTGCCTGAGCTTTTTGCCAGTGGTTATTTTTTTAGATCATCCGATGATCTGGCAGCCGTGGCCGAACCCATCCCAGAAGGCCCAACCATCCGTTGGATGCTCGACTGGTGCCGTCGAAAGCAAACGGTGCTGGTGGGTGGACTGCCCGAACACCATAACGGCCGCTTCTTCAACACTGCTGTTGTGGTAGGTCCTGATGGACTGATCGGCTCCTATCGCAAAGTGCACCTGTTTTACGAAGAAAAACTACACTTCAACCCGGGCGATCTGGGCTTTCGGGTCTTCGATGTACCCGATCCAAACGGTCAATCCTACCGGTTAGGCGTTATGATCTGCTTTGACTGGTACTTTCCAGAGGCAGCACGAACGTTGGCCCTGCAGGGGGCCGACATCATCGCACATCCTTCCAATCTGGTTCGCCCGGACTGCCCCCGCGCCATGCCCATTCGCGCGCTGGAAAACCACGTCTTTACAGTCACTGCCAATCGCTACGGCACAGAATCGAATGGCCGGGAAACCCTAAAGTTCATTGGCCAGAGCCTGATCTGTGACCCTGCCGGACACATCCTGAAAGCAGCGCCTCCTGAAGGCGATCAGGTAGGTATTGTTGAGATCGACCCCCGAAAAGCGCGCAACCGACGCATTACGTCTTACAATGACCTATTCGAAGATCGACGCCCGGCCTTTTATCGACTAAGCTGAGCCTGCAGCAGGGGAAAGGCCGCCAGATTTTCTCGAATGCGCTGTTCGGGATCAGGATGCGTATCCGGCACAAACACCTCGCCGGTCAGCAGTTCATACACCTCAATATACCGCCGAGCGATCTCCACGCACACATCGTCCGGAAGCTCAGGCAATGGCTGTCCTGGCTGTCCCATAAAGCCTCGGGCCATCAGCCACTCGCGAACAAATTCTTTGGAGAGCTGACGCTGAGGTTGTCCTTTACGTAAACGCTCTTCGTATTCGTCTGCATAGAAGTAGCGCGATGAATCGGGAGTGTGGACTTCGTCGATCAGCCGAATCGTTCCTTCCTCATCCACACCGAACTCGTATTTGGTATCGACAAGAATCAAGCCACGGCGCGCTGCCATCTCGCTACCACGACGGTAAAGCGCCAGAGCTATGGTCTCGATTCGATCGAACGTTTCGGCATCCAGCAGCCCTCGTGCCAGGATCTCTTCTCGGCTGATGTCTTCGTCATGTCCTTCAGTCGCTTTGGTAGCCGGCGTCAGAATCGGCTCCGGCAGTCGGGCGTTCTGCACAAGCCCCTCGGGCAACTTTTTTCCACAGAGTTCCCGGCGGCCACTTCGATAGACCCGCCAGGCATGACCGGCCAGATACCCGCGCACCACAAACTCAATCGGAATAGGTCGGCAACGCCGGGCTATGGTTACATTGGGATCAGGTATGGCCTCAACATGGTTGGGGACCAGATCGGCCGTATGCCGAAAAAAATAAGCAGCCAGCTGGTTGAGTACCTGACCTTTGAAAGGGATCGTCTGGTGGAGCACGTGATCAAATGCAGAGATTCGGTCGGTAGTAACAATCACCAGATGGCCATCCACCGTGTACACGTCACGTACCTTACCCCGATAGGGCATGCCCAGTTCATGCAGGTGGGTCTCCCGGATGGTCCGACCTAACTGAGCTCGCAGGATCGTTTCTGAAACCATCAGGTCAACTACGTTCGCAATCGCTTGAGTAGCGAATCTTTAGCTGCGGTACTACCAGCACCTCCAGTGGAGGATCCTGACGCTTTCCTTCAACACGTTCCACCAGTAGCTGGGTGGCTTCGCGTCCTACCATATGCATATTCTGGGAAACACTGGAGAGCCCAACATATTCGCTGATTTTGACGTCATCATATCCAACCAGAGCCACATCGTCCGGTACACGAAGGCCGACTTCACGCAGGGCTTTCCAGGCACCAAGCGCCTGCACATCACTACTGGCAAAGACAGCAGTAACGCGCGGTTCGACTTTGAGCAGCGCCTGCATGGCTTCATAACCAGCCTCTTCGCTGAAGCCAGCATGCTTTTCGGTCTTACCGGCACGCACCAGTTCGGGCTCATAAGGGATACCGGCGGCCTCCAGGGCATCCCGGTAACCGGCAATTCGATCAAGCTGCAAGCTCCCTTCGGTATGCGAGCGAATCATGCCGATGCGGCGATGTCCGCAGGCAATCAGATGCGCAACAGCTGCCCGGGCGCCTGCGCGGTCATCCCAGTAGAAGCAATCGAAGTCGGTATGGTGATAGCCCACCATAACAACCGGAGCATGTAGCGCGCGTAGTTCCAACGTGAGCTTTTCATCCACCGGCAATCCGATCAGCAACAGGCCATCTACCGCACCCCGCCGCAAGAAGTTGAGCAATTTCTGCTGAGGATATTTAGAACCCAGATCGCTCAGTAACAGATCGGCGTCTACATTTTCTAAGGCCGTGCGCACCCCCTTGAGAATCTCGTTATGAAAGGGGGTGGTAAAGGAAGTAACGGCTACTGCCAACACACGCGTTTTTTTCTGCGCCAGCGTCTTGGCCGTACGATCTGGCCGGAACTGCAGCTTTTCGATAGCCTGAAGGACTCGCTGACGTGTTTCCTCGGAAACGTCGCTGGAGTTGTTCAGCACACGCGAAACCGTCGAGATAGCCACACCGGCTTCACGGGCCACATCGTAAATGGTAACCTTGTCCTTTTTGCGGGGACGAATGCGCTGAGCCATAGGCGGGGCCTCTGGTTAGGTTTAAGCACTCTTTAAAATATCGCTGATTCCTCCTGATCTCCTATAAAGTTCCCGGAAAATGTGAATTTATTTTCGGAAGCGGCCAGTAGCTTCCAACCTTACTTTAGGTGCATTGTTCAGGGTTTTGACTGCTCACCTGGATATCAGCTCGCTCACAGGAGCAAGTTTCCTGGCGCTTATTTTCAGACATAGCTGTGTTGCAGTGTAGACCGCTCGCAACCTTTATAAAACCAGGAAGAAGCAATGGATATTCCCCTTATCGTTCAGGATGAAATGATCTTTCAGAATAACCACGTTCCCGGGATATCAGACGAGTGCTTAACCTGAATCTGAACAGGAGTATCAGCATCAATGGCCTTTGTTTTGGTTTGCCGACCGAAATCGTGTGCAGAGATGTACAACGGGTACAGCGACCGGCAACCCGCCGGGCAGTCGGGGAGATTTTTGAGGAGGCCGAGCGTAAGCCTTGGCTACCTGATGTACCTGCCAGGCAATCACCTCTTTTAGCCAATCTGGCTCTTCTATCATACCATAAGGGGCGATTTGCCAGGCCACACTGAGGGCATGGACGGTAGATTGAAAAGGTAGAATCAGGTAATAATTGCCGTCTTTCTTTTCCAGCCGTTGCCCAGGAACAAGCTGCATGTTCTGCATTACCTTGAAGTAACCTTGATCTATCAAATGGTTCTATGCAAACGTGGGCGATTGTGAAGCAGCTTAAGGAAACGCCTGACTTTAACGTTTCATCTCACCCAAAAACAAGGAGGTCCTATGAAACAACAACTTGACCAGCTGTTCGGGTACCTGGCGACGATCGCTCAGGAGACCAACAAATCCCGCCGTGACTTCTCTGGCGCGTTTGAGCTCTCTGATGCCGAGGCGGAACTCTTGGAGGAAATATCAGAAGATTTGAGCCTCGAAACGCTCGAAGAAAGAGTGCGCGAGATTCTGCGGCAAGCCTGGGGGGAAGAAGAGGCAGAAGAGGATGCAGAAGAGGAGGCTCCTACTTCATCAGAACTGGACACCTGGAGAGGCATACCGCCAGAGCGCTATATGGACGCCCGGGGGCTTTCGGAAGTGGAACGCCGAATTGTGCGCATCCTGCTACTGCAGGCCTTCTGCAGATATATGCCAGCGCAACCTTTCTGTGGACGACTGTCTCAGCTGATGCCGCT
>JAUZRN010000063.1 GCA_030950375.1 Rhodothermus sp.
GGGATAGGAGCAATTGGTGGGCCAGCGGGTTGTTATGCAGGAGCAGTCCTGGGAACGCTTGCCGGAGCAGCCATTTATTATTTCCTTACGACAAGAGAGGCTTACCAGGTCGATATGAATCGTTGGTGTCGTCAGAATTACACCGTATGCCGGAACAATGAGTATTATAGGGCCGCATGCTTAGAGATAATAGAGCAACAGTAAACAAAACTAAAATATATCATGAGGATTAATATTTTACACAATAAACCATTTTATCTGTACACACTTGCATTTTTCATCTTTTGTCTTCTTTTCTTATTTACATCAATTTTTCTAGGGTATCGTTATAAGGGGTTTAATTTTTTCGAAATATTATACTTTTCCATCACGAAAGCATCATTTGTGTTTTTATTTTCAACATCCATGGCATTCATATATTCTCTTATGCGCTATCAGTATGAAAAAGAAAGAAATGTCAATAAAACCTTTAAAAAACATTTATACTCTTTGATATTTTCTTTGTTATACATTTTGATCATGTTTACTATTGGCTATCTTTCTTTTATTGCAACTCCCAGAAAACAGAATCAATATATGGAAACGTGGGAATATACCAGCATAGAGGAATTTTTTATAAGCGATACGATCTCAATTATGGGGTTGATACTACTTTCCCTGTTAATGTTTTTTGCGTTTTACTATGCAGGGCTTTATTCTTTTTCTAAAGGTATCTTTCGCCTCGAGATAACACGTCCAGACAAAGAAAACAAGGTTACACAAAACTGAAAGATTTTCTAAAATAATACATTCAATTATGGCATGATCAATACAATAATGTGCAGATTACTATGATTCGCTGTTTATCTTGACGATTCCTTCCTCTTCAGATTTTCATTTAAAGATGTTATTCCCTGTTACTGTTATTACATGTAGAGGAGCGCTTATGACCATGGATTGAGAGCATGGTTTGATCAATATGTGAACGAGTGGAACATGGGCTGGATGCTATCGGCCCTCTGGTTTTTGCCCTTTTTCGGGGGTATTTTGTCTGCGAAAAGTCAGCATGTAATGATCCCGCTATCTGTCAGTGTTGCAGGTCTCCGAAACAACACTGTGTTTGGATAACGAACGCTACTCAGATCGGCTCTTGGTCCTGGGAAGGGCGTATGCGTGCTCGGCAGATAGCAGCGGCTTGGTTCCTGCGTTCGTTAGATGACGGCATTTTTGCCGCAGGTCTGTCCCATCTGCATGGTGCTAACAGGAGGGCGTAAGCTTTCTCGTTTATTCCACTTTTGCCTTCACAGGTGGCAGTGCACCCATCTCGGCCTTATAGCGACGCCGGATCTCCTCCAGGCTGTCGCCGCCGAACTTTTCCAGAAAGGCATTGGCAATGACAAAGGCCACGGTAGCCTCGGCCACGACGGATGCCGCCGGTACGCTGGTAATGTCGCTGCGCTCGTAGCGCGTGGGTTGCGCCTCGCCCGTGGCGATGTCGACGGTCTCCAGCGGCTTGATCAGCGTGGGGATGGGCTTCATGTAGCCACGCACAATGATGGGCATGCCCGTGGTGACTCCCCCTTCCAGTCCTCCGGCATGGTTGGAGCGCCGTCGAAAGTGACCGTTCTCCAGTATGATTGGATCGTGCACCTGCGAGCCAGGCCGCGAAGCGGCTGCTATACCGTCGCCAATCTCCACCGCTTTCTGTCCCTGAATCGATAGAATGGCCTGGGCCAGCTGGCCGTCCAACCGCCGATCCCAGTGCACATAAGAGCCCAGCCCCGGCGGCACTCCCGTTACCACAACTTCATAGACGCCCCCCAGAGAATCGCCCTGCTTTTTAGTTTCCTGAATGTGCGCGATGGCCTGTTCGGTCAGAGCTGGATCCAGCATGCGCACGGGACTTTGATCGGCTGCCCGGGCCAGTGCCTCGGCGCCTTCGGCAATCAACGCTTCCACCCGATGCTGCCAGTCTTCCGGGCGCTTATAGCCGACCTGTCCGATTCGCAGCACATGGCTCCCGACCTGAATACCAAACTGACGCAGAAGCTGGCGAGCGATGGTGCAGCAGGCCACGCGCATGGCCGTCTCACGGGCGCTGGCCCGATCGATCACCGGCCGCAGATCGTCAAATCCATACTTCTGGGCCCCTACCAGATCGGCATGCCCGGGTCGGGGGAGTGTGATCTTCTCAATCCCTTCGCCCGTACCTTCCACAGCCATCACTTCAGGCCAGTGAGCCCGATCGCGATGATAGGCTGCATTATCAATCCGCAGGGCAATCGGGCTGCCGATTGTCTTCGAAAAGCGTACGCCCGAGTAGATATACACCCGGTCCTGCTCGATCTTGGCCCGGCCACCCCGACCGTAGCCCTGCCAGCGGCGAGCCAGCTGCTCATTGATCACTTCGGCTGTCAGGGGTACCCCGGCTGGCATTCCCTCGACAATGCCGATCAGGGCTTCGCCATGCGATTCACCGGCGGTCAGATAACGTAACATCTCGATCAAACTCCTAAAGTTTGCCCACAGCCGCTCATGTAAGTGGTGTCCTGTTCAAGCTATCCCTCCGGTAAGGGGCATCTTCTGCGCTGAAAGGAACCCGATTCGCCCTGTTTTCACCCGACCATAGTCGTCCTTCTCCGTAAGCATCCATGCTGGACCTGAAAAAAACAGGGATTAAAGCGGCATGCTTATTTTTGGGTGTCTGGCCTCTGTGGTCCCTATCGTTTTATTGCGTGGACGAAAGCTCCGGCATGGGCACCTCGTAGAAGGCTACGGTGCCGTCTCGCTTTTTCACGCGGAAAAGTACGGTTTCCGTTTCCGTCAGCTCGTCCAGTAGCATCAGCGCATCATCAAGGGCAGCGATCTCAACGCCTTCAATCTGCAAGATCACTACATCTCTCGGTAATCCGGCTGCTTCGGCCACACTGCCCCGAGCGATATAGGCCACGTAAACGCCACCATCCACCTTGAAAGCTGCACGCTCGGCTGCGGTCAGTTCCCGGAGTCCCAGTCCCCAGGCCTCCAGGTTGAAAACGTCACCTGGCGGCTGCGGGGATAAGTCCGGCATCCGGGGCGGTGCTTCTTCTGTCAGTTCACTGAACCACGCCTGATAGGCAGGCGCATCACGCCCCATCAATTCCACCTCCAGGTGTAATCGTTGTCCCTGCCGCCATATTTCCAGATCCAGCCGATCGCCGGGGCGGTGACGGGCCACGACACTCTGCAGTTCGTTTGGCGCATTTACGTCACGTCCGCCTACCGCCAGTACTACATCCCCCGCACGCACACCGGCCTGATCAGCCGCTCCTCCCCTACGCACCTCCGTAATCAGTACGCCCCGCACATCCGGCAACCCCAGCTTACGCGCCTGCCGGGCATCAATCTCCTGAATCGACACGCCCAGATACCCCCGCTGCACTTCGCCGTAAGCAATCAGGTCTTCCACCACACGGGCCACCAGGTTTACCGGAACCGCAAAACCATAGCCTTCATAAGCGCCACTTTCTGTGGCAATCGCGGTGTTGATGCCTACCAGCTCACCACGCAGATTTACCAGCGCACCACCAGAATTGCCCGGATTGATGGCAGCATCCGTCTGGATGAAATCTTCCACCCGGAAAAAGTCGTCAATGATGTTCACCTGTCGTCCCAGTGCGCTGACGATGCCGGCCGTCACGGTCGAAGTCAACCGAAATGGATTGCCGACAGCCAGTACCCATTCGCCTACCTTGAGCTCATCTGAGTTGCCCAGGGCAATCACCGGAAACGTCTCCCCTGGGGGCGGATCGATCTTGATGACGGCCAGGTCTGTGGAATGATCAAAGCCGACCAGCCGCGCTGCAAACTGTCGTTTGTCGGCCAGGGTCACAAGAATCTCTCGAGCATCTTCGACCACATGATAGTTGGTAACGATATAGCCATCCGGACTGATCAGCACCCCGCTACCTACACTCTGCCGGGGCATGAATTCCCGGAAAAAGCGTTCCTGGTCGGGATTGAAGCGATGGAAGAAATCGCCGGGCAAGGCGCTTGTACGCTCGGTGCTCACTTCGATATACACCACAGCAGGGGTCACCCGTTCTGCCACCTCCCGAAAGACCTGATTCAACACTCCGGGGTCCAGCACCAGCCGCTGCCCATCCACTTCGGGCAAGGTAATGGCTCCTACCGTTTCACCTCCGCCCAGCTGAACCCGCTCCACGATACGGGTAGGCGTAACCGTCAACTGGGCTTGCTGGAGGCGCCATTCCATTAACAGAATACCGCTCAACAGCCCGATCATCAGGAGCCCGATGCCGCCCAGTATCAGCAGCACTCGCGAACGCCTCTTTGCCACCATGTTTATGGGAGATGGGTGTCTGTTGCCTGTGGATTGTTTTCAGAGACCGTATCCGGTCCGGTTTGTTTCGTGGAAGCTGACAAAAAAATACGATCATTGGCAGCTGCCGTCAGCCCCTCAGCCAACATTTCCTGATACAGCGCCTGCACCTGCTCATAGGCTTTACGGGCCAGCTCCTTACGATGGCGGTCGGCTGTCGGAATCGGCGTGCCCACGCGTACCTCTAACTGCAGCGACCGCGTTCCAAGCCAGCGCAGCAGATGCCGAAGGAACGACAGCCCTTCGGTCCAGGCATACCATCGCCGTAGCTCGGGAGTAGCCCGATGCTCATCCACCTGCTGCAGACAGAGACTTACCGGCAGCACCCAGCTCCCTGGCAGCCCTGCTACCGCCTCAAACGCTCCGGTCTTGAACGGCTGCACCCTCTGGGCTGGTCCCGTCGTTCCCTCCGGAAAAACCATGACCGGCACCCTGGCTTTGATCCGCTCCTGTATCTGTTGAACAAAGGTAAGGGAGCGGGTCCGACGTGCTCGCTCAACAAACAACACACCATAGGTACGGCACAACCAGCCAATTAGCGGCCAGCGAGCCAGCTCAGCCTTTCCGACAAACGCCACCGGCCAGCACGTTGCCAGCACCACAGGATCCAGCGCACTGAAGTGATTGGCCACCAGCAAACCTGGCCGTCCTTCAGGAAGCGGTGAGTCCGACGCCCTCACCGCAATACCCATGAGTCGGCATAGTATCTGGCATCCTTCCTGTAATCGACGTGCCCGGTACAGGGGTCGCTGCTCCGGTGGTAATCGACGTGCCTGCCAGGCCGTCCGCGCCGTGTACCACAGCGTAATCCCCAGCAATCGGGGTAATCGCCTCAGTATCCGCCACCAACTCCATGCCGGCATGGTTCACGATGCTGAAATCTGCCAGTGTGGAAACTCTCCCGAAGGTGCGCTCTGCTCCGGAGCCCGCGGTAATACGATCGTGAAGGTACTCCCTTCGCCTTTGCGGCTGTCTACCTCAATGGTCCCATCCATTAAATTCACCAGACGAGACGCAATGGCCAGTCCAAGCCCACTGCCCTCATAGGCTCGATCCGTACCTGAAGACTCCTGGCGAAACTCCTCAAAAACGTGCGGCAGGAACTCTTCCGAGATACCTTCCCCCGTATCGCGCACGGCAATCCGCACATATTGCTCATCAGCCGTTACCGAAACCACTACCTCACCTTCCGGCGTGAACTTGATCGCATTGCCTATAATGTTATGCAGTACGCGCTCCACAGCCCCCGGATCGCCCCACGCACGAACCGACCCCGACGGAAGCTCCAGACGAAAGACCAGATCCTTTTTACGTGCCAGTGGCTCCAGAAGCTGATACACTTTCTGCACCACCTCATTCACCTCGACCGGCACCCTGCGGACGATCATCGACCCGGAACGCAAGCGTGCCAGATCCAGAATATCGTTGATCGTAGCCAGCAGCCGATGCCCACTCTCTTCGATAAGCTCCAGAAATTCCTGATGCTGCGGATTATCGGTCTCTTCTTTCAACACCGAGGCAAAACCAAGAATGGCCGTAAGGGGCGTACGTAACTCGTGCGTTGTAGTGGACAGAATCGTTTCCTTCGCCGCATTCGCTTCTCGAAGCGCCCGGGTCAGCAGGTTAATACGTCGCGTCAGGTGATGGATGCGATCGCCCAGCACCGTTGCAATGTACATCTGCAACGCCCGCTGCTGTGCCACATAGTGCCGCCAGGTAAGCGCCACCGTGGTGATCAAAATCACCAGGTAAAGCGTGTAGGCCCACCATGTACGGTACCAGGGTGGTAAGATGCGGATCACCAGCGTAGTGACCGGTGTGGTCCATCCCCAGGCATTACGCGCTCGCACATGAAACCGATAGACCCCCTCCCACAGGTTGGGGTAAAAGCGCCCCGTAACGGTCGTCCAGTCAGACCAGTCCTCTTTCCCTTCCAGCCGATACTGGTAGCGCGTATCCTCGGCACGAATGAAACTGGGCAGGGCAAACTCAAGCTGCAGGTCGTTGAAGGCATAAGGGACCACCAATTCCTGACCGTCCTCCTGCTGCCCCCGAATCACGCCATCTGTCCCGACAAACGCCCCCCCAAAGAGCACATGATCGCCTGCCGACACCCAGCGAAGAAGTACCGGAGGCGGTTCGGGAGAAAAGGCTTCTTCAGGAAAGGGTAACTGTGGATCGTAGCGAATGAGCCGATCCCTGTTGCCCAGCCAGACAATACCAGCCTCATCCACATACACCTGAACGGGAGCCCCCCAGTTCGGATAGCGCAACACCAACGGCGTCTCAAACCGATACCCCCCGTTCGGTAACGGATAGGCGATGTC
>JAUZRN010000064.1 GCA_030950375.1 Rhodothermus sp.
TTCGATGCCTTCTGGGGTCGGTGGGTAAGCGATCGGCGTAAGGCCGCTTGGCTGTTGCGGCGCTACTATGAGCGTATCGAACAGGCCAATCTGCAGTTTTCTTCGATTAAAGAAGGGTGGCGGACCGATCGCGGTATGGTCTATGTTGTGCTGGGACCACCTTATTTTGTCGAAGAGCAACTTGAGAGGCAGATCTGGTATTACACCTACAATGAGCGGGATCCACGCTATATGTTTGTGTTTGAGCGCGTGCATCCACCTGGCTCCGTGTTCGTGCGCTATGTACTTCGTCGCCAGCCGCACTACTACGATCTGTGGCAGCGTGCGCTGAGGCGCTGGCGTACCGGTCAGGTGCTTTAGGGGGCAGTGTCGTTGGCCGGTACGTAGAACTGACGAATAGCCCGGATGGCCGTCGGGTCGCCTGAAATACTCCGGGCCGTTTCGACGATGCGGCGTAGTTGTTCCGGGGAGAGCGGTTTGTCGAGGGCACTCACTTCGTAGGCAAACCCATAGCGGCTGAAGTCCCGGTGGCTCGACTGCAGGTTGCTGGCCCCGGCTTCGTAGATGGCGTCGCTGATGGCCTTCTTCGTGCCGCGTGCGTCGCTGTGCACGACGCTGAGGACCCAGTAGGGGGGCTCAGCGTCGACACCGATGACCTGGCCAGGACTAAAGACGGTGTCGCGCACAGTGCCATACCGGTTAAACATGTGAGCGGTGCCGGCCATATAAGCTGCAATGCGTGGTTGGGCTTCTTCGGTGGCCGCCCCAATATGCGGCGTGCAGACGATCTCCGGAATACCGGCGTACGGATTGTGCCAGGGTTCGTTCTTGCTGGTTGGCTCTTCGGGATAAACATCGACGGCGGCTGCCTGCACGTGGCCTTCGCGCACCGCCCGGATCAGGTCTTCCGGCCTGTGGATGAAACCACGCGCCGCGTTGATGAAGATGCGAGGGCTGTTCGGCCCGCGGTCTGCACCAAGCTGGGCAAAATGCGCGTAGGTGATCAGGTTGCGATTGGGACGTCCCCAGTGATCCTCGGCTGAGACGTGTACCGTCACAAAGTCGGCTGCACGGAAGGCCTCGGTGAGGGTCCGGCATGCCTTCCAGCCCAGCGTTACGCCTACCTCGCGGGCTACTTCGCGGTTGTCGTAAAAGTAAACTTCCATGCCGAACTTTTCGGCCATCTGGGCGACCTGCTTCCCGATGTTGCCCAGGCCGATGATGGCAATTGTCTTGCCCTGTAGCTCGTAGCGCTTGCGATTGTCTTTGGTCCAGAGGTGTCGCTGAGCCGCTTCGTTAGCCTGGAAGACCCGACGGGCCAGGCAGATCATTTCGCCGAAGACCAGCTCGACCACCGAGCGTGCATTGCTGATCGGGTCGTTCATCACCATGATGCCTTCGCGTGCGCAGGCTTCCTTGTCCACCGAATCGTCCCCGATGCAGCAGAGCATGACGGCCGCCAGATTCTCCGAAGCCTGAAGCACACGCTCGTCTACAATGAAGCGGCTGCGCTTAAAGAGCAGGTCGTGCTGCCCTTCCTTGAGGTGCTTGATCACCGCCTCGGGCTGTTGCGCGACGGCATCGGGCAACCGCTCTGGTTCGATGCCCTGAGCGCGCAGGTAGTCGTCCAGGCTGGGATCCGGATTCTCCAGAATGAGCGCCTTTTTGAACTGGTCGTTCAGAAAACGAACCCCATCAATTTTCGCCATGAGCTCCCGGGCAATAATCACGCAGCAGGAAGAACACACGCTCCTTCAACGCCACGCCTGACAAAAGGTAACGCCAAGATGCATCGGTTGAGAGCAAGGAAGCGCTTCCTTTCTTGATTTATCATTGGCTTTGGCTTATTTTTAATGAACAATTGTTCAATCTTTCAGGCAGTACCACCCTTGAGTCGTAACGATCTGCAGGAAGTTATTCTCGAAGCTGCCCAGTACTTGCTGATCCGAGAGGGATACGGCAGCCTGACGATGCGGCGTATTGCACAGCGAGCCGGTTGTAGTGTGGGGAGTCTCTACCTGTACTTCGACAGTAAGGAAGGGCTGCTGTTTGCGCTGATGGATCGGGCGCAGGAACGACTGGCCGAACGCTTTTTCGATCCCCAGATTCAGTCGATCGACGATCCGCGTGCGCGGTTGCAGGCGTTGGCCCGGGCTTACGTGGAGTTCGGCTTGACGTACCCCGAGTCCTATGAGATTCTGTTCATGCTGCATCCGCGTGAGCTGGCATCCTATCCGAAGGAACGGATGCAGCGGGCCTATCGGCTGTTGGATCCTATTGTAGGAGCTATCGAGGACTATGTACACCGGCACAACCTGGAAATGCCAGACATCCGTGTAGCCGCCGTATCGTTCTGGAGCGCGTTGCATGGGATTGTCAGCCTGTTGCTGGCGGGTCGCCTGGCCCGACTGCAGCTGGAGGTAGACCATGAGGCACTGATCGAACATGCCATCCGGCAGGCCATCGGGGGACTCTGTCGCCTGATGCGACAAAGGAATCAGCCGTCATCATGAACGAACTGGCCCGCGGTGTCCATTATCTGGATCTGAACTATCTGGGCACGGATCGGCTTATTGCCTGTGCCGTGCTGGAAGCGCCGGAAGGACTGCTGCTGGTGGATCCCGGACCCACCTCCGCGCTGGAGAATCTGAAGGCTGCCCTTCACGCGGTGGGCGCTTCACTTGCCGAGGTACGGGCGCTGCTGTTGACGCACATCCATCTGGACCATGCCGGCGCTGCGGGGTCGATCGTGGCCGAAGCACCGCACGTGCGCGTTTATGTCCATCGCCTCGGAGCTCCCCATCTGGTGGATCCGGGTCGTCTGCTGGCCAGTGCCCGTCGTCTTTACGGGGAGCTGATGGAGCCGCTCTGGGGCGCCGTGCTTCCGGTTCCTGAAAGCCAGGTGGTGGTGTTGGAAGGCGAAGAGACGATTCGGCCGGGCGGACGTTTGCTGGAAGTAGCGTACACGCCTGGCCATGCCGTGCATCACGTCAGCTTTTTCGATCCGGACACAGCCATCGCTTTCGTGGGCGATACGGCGGGCATGCAGATTACCGGGGCGCGCTGCGTACTGCCCGTTGCGCCACCGCCCGATATTCAGGTGGAAGCCTGGCATGCAAGCCTGCAGCGTATTGCCCGCTGGCAACCTCGACAGCTTTTTGTCACGCATTTTGGACCTTCGGATGACCCGGAGGATCATCTGGCCCAGATGCGCCACCGGCTCACCACGATGGCCGAAGCGGTCAGGCATTCGCTCGACGCGGAGGGCGACGATGCACAGCGGGCCGATACTTTTCATGAACAGGTAATGGCTGAGCTTCAGGCCTGCTTGCAGGACGAAACACTGACCGCCCGCTATGAACAATTTGGCCAGCCACGAGCAAGCTGGTTCGGACTGGCCCGCTATTGGCGACGCAGGCAGCAGGAACAGAAACCGTGATCGCAAGCATCTTGCTGATTCGCTGGATGAAGCGAAGCGAAGAGAACCGAACCGTGTATGCTACTGCCCGAGACCTATCGTAAGCTGATAGCCCATCGGCGTTCGCCGCACTTTCGAGAAGCTACCAGCATCGTTGAGGTGCCGATGCCCCGGCCGGGGCCTGGCGAGCTGTTGATTCGTAACCGCTATGCCGGTGTGAATGCAACCGACGTCAACATTACGGCCGGCCGCTACCAACCCGACCTGACCCCTCCCTTCGATCTGGGTGTTGAAGCCGTAGGCGAGGTGGTGGCTGTAGGGGAAGGGGTACAGGCATTTCAGCCGGGCGATCCGGTAGGGACTATCAAGCTGGGCGGCGGCTATGCCGAATATCAGCTTGTTCCGGCCAAGCACGCGATTCCGGTTCCGGAAGTCTCTCCGGAAGTGGTAAGCCTGCTGATCAGCGGGCTGACCGCTTCCATTGCGTTGCAGGAGGTGGGTCGTATTCGAGCAGGCGAAAAGGTACTGGTGACAGCAGCCGCCGGTGGTACCGGCCAGTATGCGGTGCAACTGGCACGCCTGGCTGGCTGTACGGTGATCGGCACCTGTGGCACGGCAGAAAAAGCGGCACTGCTTCGTGAACTGGGGTGCGATCGCGTGATCAATTACCGGGAGGAAGATGTAGGTCATGTACTCCGGCAAGAATTCCCGGAAGGCATCGACGTGATCTACGAGAGCGTAGGCGGTGAGCTGTTTGATCGCTGTCTGGAGGCGCTGGCACGGCACGGCCGGTTACTGTGCATCGGGTTTATCAGCGAGTATCTGACCGGTCCGCAGCCCGTAGCCCAACCGCGCATCTACGCTCGCTTAATCCCCAGGTCGGCTTCGGTGCATGGCTTTTTCCTGCCGCATTTTGTGACGCACTTCCGCGCGCATCTGCCCCGGCTCTTTCAGCTATACCGCACGGGTAAGTTGCGGGTGGCTGTTGACCCTACGCCTTTTCAAGGACTGGAATCGGTGCCGGATGCGGTTGAACATCTGCATGCTGGCCGTAATGTTGGCAAAGTAGTAGTTTGCCTGTAAATAACTGATGCAACTATGGCCCGTGACGCTTACATTTTCGAGGCGCTTCGTACGCCCCGCGGTCGGGGTAAGACGACCGGATCGCTTTACGAGGTCAAGCCCATTGATTTGCTCGCCACGCTCTTTATTGAACTCAAACGGCGCTATGAGCTGGACACGGCGCAGGTGGACGACGTCATGCTGGGTTGCGTGACCCCCATCGGCGAGCAGGGCGGAAATATTGCAAAGACGGCTGCCCTTTATGCAGGGTGGGATCTCTCGGTGCCCGGCGTACAGATTAACCGTTTTTGCGCCTCCGGGCTCGATGCGGTCAACCTGGCTGCCATGAAGGTGCGTTCTGGCTGGGAAGACCTGGTGGTGGCCGGCGGGATCGAGTCGATGTCGCGTGTGCCGATGGGAGCGGATGGAGGCCCTATGATGCTGGATCCGGCCGTCAGTATGAAGATCGGTTTCGTACCGCAGGGCATTGGGGCGGATCTGATTGCGACGATCGAAGGATTTTCGCGCGAAGATGTCGACCGCTATGCGCTCTGCTCGCAACAGCGGGCCGCGCATGCCCGGGCCAACGGCTACTTCAAGTCGATCGTACCGGTACGCGACCAGAACGGACTGGTGGTGCTGGCCGAAGATGAACATATTCGGCCCGACACCACGCTTGAAGCACTGGCCGCACTGCCGCCGGCTTTCGAGATGATGGGCACAATGGGCTTCGACGACGTGGCCCTGCAAAAATACGTCACCGTCGAGCGCATCAACCATGTGCACACGGCAGGCAACTCGTCGGGCATTGTCGATGGCGCTGCGCTTGTGCTGATCGGTTCTCGCGAAAAGGGCGAAGCGCTGGGTCTGAAGCCGAGGGCCCGGATCGTCTCGGCTGCGCTGGTAGGTACCGAGCCCACGATCATGCTGACCGGACCGGCACCGGCCTCGAAAAAAGCGCTTCAAAAGGCCGGCATGACGCTCGACGACATCGACCTGATTGAGGTCAACGAGGCGTTTGCAGCTGTGGTGCTCAAGTTTATACGGGATATGGGGCTGGAAGACGAGGGGCCGGAGCGGGTGAACGTGAATGGCGGTGCTATCGCGATGGGCCACCCGCTGGGGGCCACGGGGGCTATGCTGCTGGGAACAGCTTTGGACGAGCTGGAGCGCCGCGACCTGTCGACGGCCCTGATCACGCTATGCGTGGGCGGGGGTATGGGTATTGCCACCATCATCGAACGGGTGTGACCACCATGACCGAACAGGAAGCATTGGCCATTCGGTACGAGCAGGATGCCGAAGGCATCGTTACACTGACCATGGACCTGCCGGGGCGTGCGACGAATGTCATCAACGAAACGTTCGTCGAAGCGCTGGCCATCACGCTGGATCGCCTGGAACAGGCAAAAGAGACCATCACAGGCGTCATTCTGACCTCGGCCAAGTCCACATTCCTGGCGGGTGCCGATCTTGAAGGGTTGCTGGCGCTGCGCGATCCGGCCGAGGCGTTTCGTCGTGCCGAGCAGTTCAAGGGGTTGCTGCGGCGTCTGGAAACGCTGGGGCGTCCTGTGGTGGCTGCCATCAACGGAGCGGCGCTGGGTGGAGGTATGGAACTGGCCCTGGCCTGCCATCGACGCATTGTGCGCGATGATCCGGCCATTCGCCTGGGCTTTCCAGAAGTGACGCTGGGACTGATTCCCGGAGGCGGCGGCATCACTCGTCTGGTGCGGCTGCTGGGATTAGAAGCGGCGCAGCCCTATCTGATTGAAGGGCGTCAGGCGTCGCCTCGCGAGGCATTGCAGGCTGGACTGGTACACGAACTGGCCGAAAGCCCTGAGGCCCTTCTGGAAAAGGCACGCGCCTGGATTCATACCCGTCCGGATCCTGTGCAACCCTGGGACCGGCCAGACTACCGGATGCCAGGTGGGGACCCACGCCATCCACGCATGATGCAGTTGCTGGCTGTAGCACCGGCCATGCTGCGCAAGCAGACCTGGGGCAACTATCCGGCTCCCGAAGCCATCCTGAGCACGGCTGTCGAAGGTGCGCTGGTGACGTTCGACACAGCCAGCCGTATCGAGTCGCGCTACTTTGCGCGTGTGGCTACCGGACAGGTGGCGAAGAATATGATTCAGACGTTCTGGTTTCAGCTCAACGAGATCAATAAAGGGCGCAGCCGTCCTGCCGGGGTGCCCCCCACCAACACAAAGAAAGTCGGTGTGCTGGGAGCCGGCCTGATGGGGCATGGGATTGCTTACGTGACGGCCCTGGCGGGTATGGCGGTGGTGCTGAAAGATCTGACGCTGGAGAAGGCCGAAGCGGGCAAAGCTCGTATTGCAAAGCTGCTGGACGAACGGGTGGCTCGTGGCCGCCTTACGCCAGAGGAAAAACAGGCCGTGCTGGATCGCATTCACCCGACCGACCGCGTTGAGGATCTGGCTGGATGCGACCTGGTGATCGAGGCGGTCTTTGAGAATCGGGACGTCAAAGCGCAGGTGATCCGTGAGACCGAGACGGTGCTTTCTGAAGAGGCCGTCTTCGGTTCAAACACCTCGACGCTGCCCATCACCAGTCTGGCAGCCTATGCGCAGCGGCCACACCAGTTTGTGGGGATCCACTTCTTCTCGCCGGTACATCGCATGCGCCTGGTAGAGCTGATTCGTGGCCGTCAGACCTCGGACGAAGCGCTGGCCAAAGCCTTCGACTATGTGCGCAAAATCGGCAAAACCCCCATTGTGGTGAACGACAGCCGTGGCTTTTACACATCTCGGGTGTTCGGCACGTACCTGAACGAGGGACTGGCACTGCTGGCCGAAGGGCAACATCCGCGAGCCATCGAAGTGGCCGGCCGGCAGGCTGGCATGCCTATTGGACCGCTGGCCGTGGCCGATGAGGTGAGCCTACAGCTCATGCAACACATCCGTGAGCAGACGGCGAAGGATCTGGCTGCCGAAGGAAAAACCCTTCCAGCGCATCCAGCATATCAGGTGGTTGATGTGATGGTCCGCGAACACGGACGGCTGGGCAAAGCGCACGGGGCTGGCTTTTATGAGTATCCCGAGCACGGTCCTAAATACCTGTGGCCGGAGCTACGTCGGCTCTTCCCACCCCAGGGCGATCCGTTGCCTCAGCAGGAAATGATTGACCGCCTGTTGTTCGTGCAGGCCCTGGAAACTGTGCGTTGTCTGGACGAAGGCGTGCTCACCTCGGTGGCCGATGCCAACATCGGGAGTATTTTCGGCTGGGGGTTTGCTCCGTTCCATGGCGGGACGCTCCAGTTCATCAATGCCTACGGCATCAAGCGTTTTGTGGCACGGGCCGAGGCGCTGGCGGCGCAGTACGGCGAGCGCTTTGCGCCGCCGGAGCGTCTGTATGAGATGGCCCGTCGGGACGAAGTATTTGTTTGAAAAACAACGGCGCAGTATGGCAACGACGACGGTCTGGAAGCAACCGGCTACCCTGGAGGAGCTGAACCGGATGACCGAGGGCAACATGCTGGGACACCTGGGCATCCGGTTTGTTGAAATCGGAGAGGACTATCTGGTGGCCACCATGCCCGTCGATCAGCGCACGCAGCAGCCGTTCGGCCTGTTGCACGGTGGGGCCTCGGTGGCGCTGGCCGAATCGATGGGGAGCGTCGGATCGCATCTGTGTATCGACGCGGAACGCTACTACTGTGTGGGGCTGGAGATCAATGCGAACCACATCCGCGCAGTACGTTCCGGGGGACAAGTCAAGGGAGTGGCCCGGCCGCTTCATATTGGCCGTCGCACGCAGGTGTGGGACATTCGCATCTACGACGAACAGGAGCGGCTGGTCTGTGTCAGTCGTCTGACGCTGGCCGTATTGCCTTACCAGGAAGCATAAACTATGCGATCTTGTCCGCAGGACAGGGAACGCAGTAAACAGATCGCCCGAAAGGTGCGCTGCGCAGGTCCTCGGGTTTTTCTGTTCGATAGCGGGATCGGTCTGCCTCGTAAAGAGAGCGACGTAACGCGATACGTGAGCCCGGCTCTCTGTAAAGGTGAGGATAACCGCAGCGCCCGGCTCGGTCTGCCTTCTGGTGAAGCGACCAGGCCTGCGCTATGCGCAAGCCTTTGAATATAAGGAGCTTTCCGCTTCGGTAGCGTAGGTGTTGCATCAGGTTGTGCGTGAAGAAAACGCTGGTTTGATTGTTCAGCGCTATGTAGATTCTTCCGAAGGACTTCAGCGAAACGGAGTTGTGCTATCTACCTGAACTGTGAAAAAGAACACGGCGAACCATGACGCAGGAGGTCTCCCTGCCCGGCGCTTCGCCGGGAATGCAACGCCAGCTTCAGATTTACCTGAACGGCCTGGCGGGTGAAAAGCCGCCTTTCCCGATCGCGATGGATGCGCTGGAAACCCGGGCTCGCGAGGTGTTACGACCAGAAGCCGCGGCCTACCTGTTTGGCGGTGCTGGCGGGGAGGAAACCATCCAGGCCAACCGGGAAGCGTTCCACCGCTGGCGGCTGGTTCCACGTATGCTCCGAGGGGTGGGCCAACGTGAGCTGGGCGTGGAGCTGCTGGGGCGTCGGCTTCCGGCACCTGTACTGCTGGCGCCCATAGGTGTGCAGGGCATCCTGCATCCGGAAGGCGAACGGGCCGTGGCCCGTGCGGCCGCCGCTGTGGGGCTCCCCTTCGTGCTGAGCACGGTCTCTTCCGAATCCCTGGAAGCCGTGGCGGAAGTAATGGGGGATGCACCGCGCTGGTTTCAACTCTACTGGGCGCGAGATCCGGAACTGACCGTCAGTTTGATTCATCGGGCGGAAGCGGCTGGCTACGAAGCGCTCGTGGTGACGCTCGACACGACGCTACTGGCCTGGCGCGAGCAGGATCTGGCGCATGCCTATCTGCCGTTTCTGCAGGGGGAAGGGCTGGCGAACTATTTCTCCGATCCGGTTTTTCGCAGCCGACTTGAAGAACCCCCCGAGGCCAATCCGACAGCCGCCATCCTGACCTTTGCCCGTGTGTTTTCCAACCCGGACCTGACCTGGGACGACCTGGCTTTTCTGAAAGAAAATACACGGCTGCCGGTTCTGCTCAAAGGCATCCTGCATCCGGACGATGCGCGGCGGGCAGCCGAGGCCGGCATGGACGGCGTGATCGTCTCGAACCATGGCGGACGGCAGGTCGATGGGGCGATCGCTGCGCTGGATGCGTTGCCGATGATCGTAGAGGCGGTAGGGGATCAGCTACCTGTGCTGTTCGACAGCGGTATTCGCCGGGCAGCCGATGTGCTGAAAGCGATGGCCCTGGGTGCTCGGGCCGTGCTGCTGGGGCGGCCCTACGCCTGTGGACTGGCTATTGGCGGCGAAGCCGGGGTGCGTTTCGTGCTGGAAAACCTGCTGGCCGAGCTCGATCTGGCGCTCGGTTTGCTCGGCTGCCGAAGCTGGGAGGAAGTCGACCGGACGTGCCTCCATCGCCTCGATGCCTGACATTCCTTGCTGGCGCGATGCCCGTCGATCGCTGAAAGGGCCGCAACGTCGGACAGAAAGCGGCCGCTTTTGTGTTGGTGGTGTGCTCCCCCGCTTTCTTGGTTTCCAGAAGCCTTTCCGTAGCCTATCGCCCGCGAGCCTGATAGGGCTGTCCGACATCCCGCCGCTTCAGGTTGTTGCCGGATGCATCCAATATGCCCGGATCGCCCTGCGCCAGAACGCCCCCTGCACCCGGCATTTGTCGCCTGAGACGACAACCCCCCTGCGCCATAAAAGGCCGGTTGGGCGAAAATGCCACAGCGTTTCTCTTGCCAACTTTTCCAGTAGCACCCATCCATGGGGGGAGCCATGTCCAGGATGCGCTACGGGACCGGTCTACTGTTGCTGAGCCTGTTGTGGCTGGGAGGCTGCGAGACGGAGCGGCTGCTGGGGCCGTCGTCGGTGTTGTTGCCGGAGGAAGGGCCTGCGCCGTGGCCGTCGGGGTTGTCCGGGGCGCGGCCGCAGGTTCTGGGGGATCGGTGGGTCGCGGTGGTGGCCTGGTTGCAGCAGGTGCGTCAGGTGTTGGGGGCGCCGTACGTGGCGTTTGTGAGCTGGCGCGACGGGTCGGGTCGGTATCGGTATCGGTACGTGGTGTTGCGGGTGCCGCGTCGGTGGGTGGAGGAAAGCGATGGACGGGCGCAGGTGTACTGGTTTCGGCTGGAGCGGGGCGGAGAGCGTTGGCGTGAGGTGTTGGCGTGGGTGCCGGCGCATGATCGGGTGTTGGTGGCGTTGCGTCGGTGGGTGGGTCGCCGGGGGGCCTTGTCGGGTGGTCCGTTGTCGGGTTCGGTGGTGGTACAGGGAGGAGATTGTGAGGTGAGCGGGGGCACGTCGTTCATGTACGTGCCGTCGTGTGATTGTTACGTGATGGAGGCGGTTGTGGTGGTGTGTTCGCCTGGCGGAGGGGGTGGGAGCTGGCCGCCGTCGCAGGAGGATCCGCGGTGGTGGCAGCAGGAAGGGGGTTTAGCGGACTGTGCGGATTTGTGGGGTGCGCCGCCGCGGCGGGGGGGTGGGGGCGGGGGCCGCAGTTCGGGTTCGGGTAGGTCGGAGGAGGCGTGCAGTGAGGATGCGTTGACGTGTGCGGAGCGTTTTCCGTTCTGGGGGAAGGCGGTTCGTTTGGGCAAGCGGTTGTTGGAGCTGGCCAGGAAGGGGGAGGATTTGCTGGATGTGGAGACGTGGAAGCGGTTGGCGCGGGAGGAATGGGACGAGCTGGTCAGTTGTGGGATTGATGCGGTGCGTGTGGTTGGAGGGGATGCGGGGGCGTTGTTCGGGGTGTTGGACTGTGCGGCGCGGTTGCTGGTGGGGGTGGATTTTTTGGAGATGGTCAAGGGTTTGAAGCTGGCTGATCGGCTGGGATTTTCAGCGTGTCGGGAGCTGTTGGGATTCATCAAGCAGTCACGTTTTGCGTCGGCGTTTGCCAATCGGATCGATGATCTGGAGTTGTTGAAGGATTAGGCCCGCCTGGATAGGACCTGGCTTACGCGCTATCCGTCAACACAGGGAGATCCGGGACGCTGGACGTTGCGGTTTCAACTTTCCGATGGGAAAGTTGTTAAGGTTCGGTTTGGTGATCGTGTAGGGAATTAACGGAGGAGGCGATGAGCCGGGGAAAATATCGATATTCGGTACTGTCCCGGTTGGATTTTGATCAGGCGTGGCGGGTTCAGTTTGAGCGGTTGTTTCAGGTGGATGCGGGGACGGGTTTGCCGGTCTGGTTTCCGCATCAGGTTTTTTCGGATCCATGGAAAGTTTATGTTCTACACGCCTTCGTACAGTTTTTTGAGTTCGGATTACGCTCGTTTTGAGGAAGTATTGTCGCATTATGGAGAGAGGAGTTTGTTGTCATTTATATAGAATTATTAGAGGTAAATGATGAATTATTTGAGAGGATAAAAAGATTAGTTTGATACTCAGAAAACACGAGTTTTTAGTCGAATTGAAGGGTGGAATCACTGCGTTCCGGCTTTCCGGTACAACAGATAAAACGCCCCGAAAAAAGGAAAAAACCAGAGCGCAAATAGTATCCAGGCCATGTTCCATTCGCTCACGTATCGATCAAACCAATCTCTCAGCACATGATCATAGACCAAAAATGAAAAACTCCATGCATAATAAGAGAATATGACCGACCAGAAAATCAC
>JAUZRN010000065.1 GCA_030950375.1 Rhodothermus sp.
GCGCCCATAGCTGAACTGATTGAACTGCACAATCAACCAGTCGGGCGGATCGGCCGATACGGCGGCGAGCAACTTTCTTACCCCCCACGGTGGAGGACAGCGAAAAGCCCGTACCACCCTGACATCCGGAATCGGCGTTGCCTCCGGTTGTGCCGTCCATACCCGTACGTGGCCCCCTGCACGCGCCAGCGCCCGGGCCAGATGTGCCGTATGATCTCCGATACCGTCCAGCGCTGGCGGAAAGGCCGAGAATAGCAGGTCAATACGCATAGACGCCTTCATCGCTTGCGCCACCGCAGATACCGATCCAGTAGCCAGAGTCCCAGCCCCTGCAGATGTGGGTTGTTTAGCGTCAACACCTGACAGAGTCTACCAAAGAACGTGCGATAATGCAGCCAGAAGTTCAGATTCTCCTCTGGTTCCTCCAGTTGATCAGCATAGCGACGGGCATACCAGACATAAGGTTTGAGCTGGGTGCTCTCATGAAAGTATTCTCCCCCGGTATCCTCATGAAAAGCTGGTCCCACCATCCAGGGCTTAAAGGCTACACAGTGCACAAAGTAAGGCCTGGTGAGCCGAAAGGCATTACGAAGTCGATCTCTGGCTGTATAGGCATAAAAGTGACGGTGATCGTGGATAATTTCCGGCCCGTATCGGATGAACTGAACCGGCACCTCGTCAAACAGGGTAATCAACAGGGTATCCAGCACTTCCTGATCGCCGTAGAGCGCACGCGGACGATCCACAAATCCCTGATAGTTACGCTGAGCTTGCAGGTAAATCTCGTGCTGCAGATGCGTGCACCAGCTTTCGATCAATGGGCGATGCCAGCGCGTCACGCGTAGCACTGCGCTGTTCAGCCCGGTTGTCAGATCTCGCTTTTTTTTGTAGCCCCAGATACGTGCTTTCTCTTCCCCCAGCGTGGTGTCATAACATCGTCCCAGATCTTCTGCCGCTACCAGCACCTCGGCCGGCATTCTTTCCCACAGAGGACGCGGATTGCGAAGCAGCATTACATCGGCATCCAGCCAGATTACTTCATCAATGCCCTGATTCATCAGCGAGAGTAAAACTTCAGGTTTGGCCGACCATCCTTCGCTTTTCAGCGCTATGCAGTGAACCTGAACCTGAGGTACATGTCGATGTATCCAGTCGGTCAGCGTGCCGGGTAGCTCAGGTAGAACAACATGAAGCATATCGTCCGGCGCATGCTCGGCCACCGATAACATCAGAAGTTTCAGCCCGATTGCGTTGCGCAAAGGTCTATTATCATAAGTCACGTAATGTATGGGGGCTTGTGCCATAATATTTGCTTTTTTAATCTATGACTTAGTGTCGATGATAGAACGTTCCCACAGCCTTGCTGACCAGGTAGTTCAGACGTCTGAGACGTCGACGTAACGGTGAATAGAGCTGAATCGGTCCATCGATATATTTCAGAAACTCAGCATCGGGTAACCCGGGCAGCCGGCCCCGCTTCAGCAGCAGCCAGAGAAAATTCTTTTTCCAGGGTTTTGGTGCATCCACGGCGTGTGACATGGTAAAGCCGGCCCCGGTAAAGTCCATCGCATCCGTCCCCATGACACTGAGTGGCACGTCGGTCACCATCACGCTCAGGTTCAGCATGTCCTGATCGGCTACATAGAAGGGGTGGCTGCGATCCCCAATGTTGTACCCTGCATAGTTTTTAAAACTGGCGATGTTAATCCCCTTCTTATGCAGCGCCTCCATCAGCGCACGCCACGTTTCCAGCAACGCCCGATGCTCACGACGCACTCCGACAAATCCACTGTTGTAGTATTCGTCAGAGCACCGCTGCACCGTAAATCCCTGCTGGCAAGCAAATGTCTGCCACTGGCGCCGAAATGGATGCGTGGCTGGCATATGCGCATAGGCGCCATCCAGGCAGAGTGCCACGCCACTATCAACCCATTCTTCAAAAAAAGACCAGCGGCATTTGATCACGATGTCCGGATCGAAATAGAACAATCGTTCGGCCCTCATACCATACCGATCCCACAGATCCAGCATGAAGTAAGGCTTATAGTTTGAAAAGAAGATGCTGGTCTGCAGCGGTAGAAATCGGATGATGCAACCCGGTGCAACTTCCAGGTCGCAGCCTTCTTCTGTCCGGCGTGCCGCCTGTGCCCAGGGGGGCAGTTTTCCTCGATAACCTACCCATACCATGCCCCGAAAGCCGTGGCGATAAAGCGAGTTCACCAGGGCGCCCACGCCGTAATGGTAGTGGCCCTCAAAGAGGGTGCAGACGGCCGAACTCGCTTCGGCTGTTTCAGGCATAGCGCGCTTCATGTGGTCGAAGCTAAAAGTTCTCGGCCGGTAAGCAATGCCCAGAACCGGGCACGTTGATCCGAAAGTCGAAAGCGTTCTCGAGCCAGCTGCACCGCGCCAGCGACAAGCTGGGTGCGGTTCTCCAGCGCCTGCTCAATCCCTCGGCACAGAGCCTCCACATCCAGGGTATGCACCTGAACAGCCGCATCGTAGCGCGCCAGTAACTGCGCTGCTGCAGCATCTGGCGGTCCATGATACAGAATCGGCAACCCGCTCCCCAGATACGTTACCAGCTTGGTCGATAGACTGTAGCGGGTAAACCAGCTGTATTGTTCACCAAAAGGCAATGGCAGATAGAGCACATCCACCTGTTCCAGGTCGCGCAGCACCTCGGCCTCCGGGGCATACGGTAACTCCTGTACCGGTACCTGCGCCGGGCGTACTGGAAGGCGGCTGCCTCGTGTTACCAGCGCCACCTGCCAGTCGGGTCGATGTGCCCGCAGGCGATCCAGAGCCTCGGCCAGCCGCTGAAAATTTGGATGGTAAGACAGATGCAGGGCCCCCATGAAGTACACCACGGCTCGACCGGATGGACGCGGCCGCGGCTTCGCCGGCAATTCATCGGGAAGGCCGTCGGTTATAACCTCGTAAGGCCGCTGGCCAAACCATCGGCAATAGGCCTCTCCCATCGCTTCCGAAATCACAATCCGTCCGGTAGCCCGCCGCCAGACGTAGGCCAGCCGATCCATCAAAAAATCCAGCTCAGGATGGCCAGCCAGGTTATAACGCAAATCATCATGCACGTTCAGGAAGTACGGTAGTCCATGCCGCTCGGCAATCTGAAACGCCTGCCAGAAGGCTTCGCCATGGGGAATGGCGTGGACGGCGGTGGCTCCTGCTTCCAGAATGGTGTGCTCCAGTGCTCGCTCGAAAGCCGGCCGCCGCCACTTCGCAATCCAGCGCAGGTAACGGGCAAAGCGGGTAGCTTCAAGCCGTCCAAAGTACGGCCGAGGTGGTAGGTGCACTTCTCGTCCGAAAGGCGGTGGCGCCGGCGGCCGCACGCTCGTACAGATGCTCAGAAACGGTACGGGCGCTTCCTCCAGCAGAGCACGCAGAATGCGTCCCCCGCCGCTGCTGTCACGCAGCCCGAACGGCTGCACAAAAGCGATCAGGCCGCCTGCTGGGCTTTCATGCGCTCGACCCATCCCTGGTAGATCTCCTCAAAAATGTCCGGCAGTTTCTTCGTGATGTCCCACTGCGGATAGTGGGTTTTCATTTTGGTCAGATCCGAAATGTAGCAAATGTGGTCCCCCTCACGTGGCCTGTCCACATACTCATAGCTCATCTTCCTGCCCGAAAGGGCCTCGATCATTTCGAAAGCTTCCAGAATGGAGCAACTATTACCACGTCCTCCACCCAGGTTGTACACTTCGGCCACACGGGGTTCTTCAATAAAGCATTCAATAAATCGGGCTACGTCATAAGCGTGAATATTGTCTCGCACCTGTTTTCCTTTGTAGCCATAGATCGTATAGGTACGCCCGGTTACATTGCATTTAATGAGATAGCTCAGGAAGCCATGTAACTCTACCCCGGCATGATGTGGCCCGGTCAGGCACCCGCCCCGTAAGCAGCAGGTCTTCATTCCGAAGTAGCGTCCGTACTCCTGGACCATGATGTCTGCCGCCACCTTCGAAGCCCCGAAGATGGAATGCTTCGACTGATCAATCCGGAAAGTCTCCGGGATACCGTTGTAGTAGGCAGGATCGGCATAATCCCAGCGTTTTTCCAGCTCAACGAGCGGTAGCTCATTGGGGGCATCCCCATAGACTTTGTTTGTGGACAGATGCACAAATACGGCCTCCGGGGCATAACGCCGGGTCGCTTCGAGCAGGTTGAGCGTACCCACCGCATTGACATCGAAGTCCTCAAAGGGGATCTGCGCAGCCTTGTCGTGCGACGGCTGCGCAGCGGCGTGCACAATCGCATCCGGTCGCAGTGTCTCGATCAGTTCAAGCACGCCCTGCCGATCCCGAATGTCCAGCTCGTGATGGGTAAACCGAGGGAGCGTCTCTTCCAGGCGACGCTGGTTCCAGCGCGTATCACCTTCTGGACCGAAAAAAAACGCCCGCATGTTGTTGTCCACACCGTGCACGTCCCATCCCCGATGGGAGAAGTAGGTGGCCACTTCGGAGCCGATCAGTCCCGAAGAGCCTGTAACCAGAAGTTTGCGCATAGATTTCATAGCTTAAGAGTTAATTCATTTACTTTACGCATACGCCCAGAAAAAAGCCTCCGTGCGTATCTATAGAGTAACATGTCCAAATGATTCAATCGAGCTAATTGCTGGTATATCTCTGGAGAAACCTCATTTAATTTTGGACGCGAGTGTGTTTGCTTGAGTCGGATATTTTGAGCCCTCACCCGCCATCCAAAAGTCCAAGCGAAAAGCCGAATCGAATCTTCAAATCGCTCTTGCAAACCAAAGCAGGCAAAACGACAACGCAGGTTAAAGCAGGCTTGGCGCAGTGCCCATCGTCCAAAGTTCTCATGCTTTATATAGTCTTGCAGTTTATGCCAGGGTATACCCGCCAACATCATGGTCATCTCATTGCGAAATCTGGGCTGCGCATAAAAGGTCAATAGATCCATCGAAGTAGCAACTTCATAACGATCATGGCGGCAAAAACGAGGATTACACTGTCGGATAAAAAAGTAATGTGAAAGAGCACGGTCTACCGGATGCCGCAAGAATGTAAGATACACAACGGGCCGCCGCGTCAGCCAATGTAATCCGTAGGCTACATGGCCTCGCACAAAACGGTGCTCTGGGTGTAGTCTTTTTCGAAAAGCTCGGATGGTTACCCCGTCTAAGATTTGGTCATCCGTAAAGTTTGCCCGAATTACCCGCTCGAAGAAAGAAGTACCTGCCGTTTTTTGCACGTGTACAAACACGTAAAGGACATTTTCCGGCAAATAAGGCTGGGAATATGTAGAGAATGTGACTACCATCCGGCAAATTGCAGCAGCTTTTGAAGCACCCGAATATAAAGCTTATGGCTTTGACTCTGCGTAGCCCGCAGCCAGGCATGCACCGTCCTCTCAAAAGGCGTACGCGGATCGCGAAGCTGCCCATTTCGGGGCCATCCTTTCCGCGCAGCAAGTGCTGCCCAGTCCTGATCCCAGATATTCAGCTTTCGGAAACGCTCCGGTCCATGTTCAAGGAGCAGCTTCAGAACCTCCGCGTCCCAGTAATAATCATCCTGTTTCGGAATAGTCCGCATGTCAATGCCCAGCGCCTCGTATCCGGCCAGCCATTCCGGACGTACCGGCCCTGCCCTGCGGATTGCGGCTTCCATGTGATGATACTGGCGAAAAATGGTGATCGGTCGCTTTCCGGGATCATTCAACCGCTCCCAGACCTGATACCAGCGCTGTTTACTGCGCATTCGCGCCCAGTCGGCATACTGATAGTGTAACACCTTGATCTCTTTAAAATACCGTGCCGGTGCACTCGGGGGAATGGGCACGCGCGGACTGTGGATCGGTCGTCCTTTGTGAGGGGTGCCGTCATCCACAAAGCCGAACGGCTTGTACGACGGATCAACCCAGGCGCAGGAAACATTCGGACCGATGTTCGCCCACTGGAAATACAGTACCGTACCGGCCGGAGCCGCCAGCAATTGCTCCCATTCCTCACTCTCCATCCAGTTGGCCGAAAGCATTTCGTCAGCATCCAGCGCGATCAGAATGCGTTTGCCCGTAACCGGCAGGCCACGGGCCGTGTCGATCAGCAGTCGTTGACGCGCTCCTTCATCATAGGCTTTATAAGGATTATCCACCAGCACGACCTTTTCAAACCGTCGGGCAATTTCTCGGGAGCCATCGGTAGACTGCTGATCCGCAACGACGATATAGTCGGCCCACGTGGAGGCGCACTGTAGAAAGCGTTCCAGAATCCAGGCCTCGTTACGCACCGGCGTCAAACAGATCAGGGTAGCCTGCTTGTCTGCTGTTGCTCGCCTCATGGCTGGGACGTCCTCCCAGGGTGCAGCCTCGGCCATATCGGTTTATTTCTTTCTTTTTGAAAGGCATGTATGGTCGTTTATTGTACCAAAAAGCAAGCCAGGCTTTGCTTTCAAACCCGAGTGCCATCTTTTCTTTCGTGCTTCCCTCCAGAGAAAACCAGCCCGAAGGCCTGAGCGCCGCACTCGGCCAGGACCTCAACCCGTTCAGAATTTCAAGCGATAACCTCAGTTTCTCTTCCGCTCCCCTTCTCAGGGGGAGCTGGTCCAAAGAACCCGAGGAGGTCCCTCAAGCATTAAGGCGCCAGTACATAACCCTTCAGCAACTACGCCCGGCCTCTCTTCCCTCTCGCTCTCCCTTCCCGGGGGAGCTGTCGCGAAGCGACTGAGGGGGTGTTCCGCTGGGATAGAGCACCGCCGTATGGGACCGTAGCGGTGATGGCTGAGGTAAGGCCCCTCCCCCTGTCCCCCTCCCCAGAGGGGAGGGGGAATACCATGCAAAAGTCTCTGCAGAGATCCATCGCCCATGCCACAAACGCCCCCTCTCGAAATCAAACCTCTGCTCCCCCTCCCAGGGGGAGCTGTCGCGAAACGACTGAGGGGGTGTTCCGCCGAACAAAAACGCCAGTCTCCGGAATAAGGGCGAAGGTAGTTTCCCCCTCCCGGGGGAGGGGGAAACGCATAAACACCCACCAGCGTGTGCCTCCACCGCTCTGCTCATGCTGGCATCATCCCCACAATCAAAACCTCTGCTCCCCCTTCCAGGGGGAGCTGGCCCGAAGGGCCTGAGGGGGTCCCCTGTCTGACCCAAACATCAGTGCCTAAGCTGACGGCAAGGACGTTCAACACAAGACCTGTCCCCCTCCCCAGCGGGGAGGGAGAACTCATAGAAGATACCCCCCAGCAATACTCACCAGGCTTGCTACTTGGCAACTACCCTGCAAACCGCCCCCCTGAAAACCAGCCACTTCGCATCCCCTCCCCGGGGGAACTGGCCCGAAAGGTCTGAGGGAGCTATCCCCCTTCGATCATTCAGTATGTCGAAGAACATTCATGCTTCTACGGACGCCATGCCCTTGCTCCCATGGAAGCGGTGGCGAACGCTATTCACGATCGCACCGGTAGGCCTTCGTGCTGCAACAGCCGCGCCAGTCCTTCACGCAACGACACCTCAGGCCGCATCCCCGTCAGCTCGTACAGACGCGTTATGTCGGCGCGCTGATGTAGCTTATCCACCTTACGCACCCGGCCTGGATCGATCCGTATCTCAATGGGTTGCCCCATCAGCTCGCGGAGCGTCTCCACAATCTCGGCAGCCGAATATTCTTCACCCGTACCTACATTAACCACCTCATATCCGTTCGTAACACGTTCGCCCAGTGCCACCAGTAGCCGTGCAACGTCCTCCACATAGATGTAGTCGCGTCGGGTATGAATATTACCCAGCTCGATCACCGGTCCCTGCTGAAGCGACGCGATAATATGTGGAATCAAATGCGGATTCGTCTCAAAAGGCCCGTAGGTGTTAAACAGCCGGGCCGACACACAGGCCATCTCTGTGGTGCGGGCGAACTGTTCGGCCACCTGTTCAGCCAGCAGTTTGCTCAGGCCGTAAATATCGACCGGAGCCGGTGCGAGCGTTTCGGGGATCAGTCCTTCCACACTGGGATAGATGGCGCCACTGGATGCCACCACGGCTGTGCGCACGTCCATACGTGCGGATACCTCCAGCACGTTATAGGTGCCCTCGACGTTCACCCGCAATGTCTCCTGCGGATGCGCATTGCAGTAGGGAATGAAGTGGAGGGCTGCCAGATGGAACACCAGCGTCGGCCGCACCTCCTCCATGGCCGCCAGCAGCGCCTCCCGATCCAGAATGTCGGCTTCGTAGAAATCGATGGTGCCGACAAAATCCAGCAGGTGATCCATCGAGCCGGCCTGCAGGTTATCATAAACAGCCACCTGGTAGCCTCGTTCGAGGCACCGGGCCACCACCCATCGTCCGATAAACCCGGCTCCTCCGGTGATAAAAACCCGCTGCATGGCCATAAAATCACCTGCTGCTGTTTTCAGGATTCACAGCTATAGTTTACCGCATGGGCATCCGCATGGCGCACGCGTTTTTTCGGCAGGCTATAGGTCACTCTGGCGCATCCAACGTGCGCCTTTGCGCGCATCGCCCTGGCGGAGCACAAACAAAGGGGCGGTCCCGATGGTCCGGTCCGCCCCTGTTGTCGTCCTTGCGTGTCCATTACCGAATGCGCACCATCCGTCCTACGTGGGTATAGGTTTG
>JAUZRN010000066.1 GCA_030950375.1 Rhodothermus sp.
CTGGAAAATTCTATTTACAGGATCTCAAAAATTGTGGGCCGCTACATACGTGTTCTGGAACGCCTGCAGTGCGCCTTTGGCGCATGCGACTATTCAACCTTGGCGCCCGCTGATGACCACCTTTTCAGCCAGGCTTCAAGAATCAGGAGTAGATAGAGGAGAAAATCCGCATCGCCATTCTGTTCGGGTGGACGCTGGGCCTGTTGCCAGAGCATAGCCAGGGAGTCGGAGGTCACAAATGGGCTCAGCGGAGCCGAATTCTGCAACAGGGCCTCAATGCGCGCGCGCTCATGACAAAGCAACCCCTGATAAAACCCAAAACCGATATTTGACTTACCCGCACGCCATTGTACTTCAGGAGGTAGAATCCCTTCGAGTGCCACGCGCAGTATATAGCGGGGCCACCCTTCACGAAACTTCATCTCCAGAGGAATACGCACGCTCAATTCAATCAAGCGACGGTCGAAAAACGGCATCCGTTCTTCAATCCCCTGCAACCCATGGAGCACGTCTGAAAATTCCAATGCCCACTGCCAGAGTCCTCGGGTCAGACTCTGCCAGTGACTCTCCCTGAAAGAATGGAACACCGGCTTCTGTGCCTTTCCATTTTGTCGCATCCAGGCCCTTACCCGTGGCGATAAGATCGGGGTTTCAATGGGCCTTCGGCCACGCCAGCGCTGCCATCGTTGCAATATCGGTGCGGGTACATGGGGCCATACCCCATGGATGCGCAGCAGCTCAAAGGCAGGCAGCTGGTACCGTTGTCGTAACCACCAGACAGCACGCCCCAACCGTAACCAGCGATACCGTCGTCCCCAGTGGGTCAGCGCCGGCCCAGCGTACTGGCGCACAAGTCCAACGGGGGAGACGTCCAGATGGCGGGCGAAAAGTTCGGCTTCTTGCGCGAAAGTATCCCACGCTCCCTCCTGAAAGAGCAGCGTCAACCGTTCCCAGCCGTGCAGTACCACGCTGTCGCCATCGACGCCGTTCAGCATTACACGTACGGCATTCCGCCGGGCCATTTGTGCAAAGCCCCAGGCGAAGTGATAGTTCGCCGAAAAAAAGGGCTGATCGTAATGCGCCAGGAGGTTTTCTAAGGCAACCAGCGGACTTTCAAACTCGGGACGGAAAAAGTGGGGCTCAATATTCGCATAACGCTGTAATACCGCTTCCGCATAAGCCTGCTCGTCCATCTGCGCCCGCCGCTCCTCGGGCAGTTCTGGAAAAATAGCCGAATAGGTATGCAGGGGTTGTTTACCCAGCAGCCAGGCGGCCATGCTGGTTACGGAAGAGGAATCCAGCCCCCCGCTGAGTTGTGAACCGATGGGAAAGGCGCTTCGCAGTCGGCACCGGACCGCCTCTTCAAAGCAGGCGCGAAAAGCTTCTACGTATTCGGCTTCCGTGCGAAAGCGCAGCTCCTGCTCCAGGTCGGGCTGCCAGTAACGCCAGAGACGCATCTCCCGGGCATCCACCTGCAGTGCATGGCCGCCGGGCAGCCGCCGGATCGACCGGTAGAAGGTTCGCTCCTTTTCCTGTTCCAGGGTGCGCGTTAGAAAGCGCAGAATCAGCTCTTCTTCGAGGTCCTGCGGTACGTCGGGCAACAGACGCACGGCCGGCAAGAGCGTGGCAAAGGCAAAGCGGCGTCCGTCGTGCAGATAGTAAAAAGGTCGCACGCCCATCCCGTCGCGTGCAGCAAACAACCGCCGCGCCCGCCGATCCCAGATGGCAAACGCAAAGTCGCCGATAAGACGATCCGGACAGGCTTCTCCCCAGCGGCGATAGGCGGCCAGGATCAGCTCGGCATCCGTTATCGGCCGCTCCGCATTCGACCGAAGTTGCAGCGCTGCCAGCAGTTCGTCGCGATTGTCAATGCGGGCATCGGCCACCAGCACCAGATCGCCTTCCGAGGCCATGAGCGGCTGCTGTTCATAGAGCGACTCCGGCGTGGTGTGCAGCATCCAGTGCGCCAGGAGCACCGGACCTTCCTGCCAGCGTCCCTGGCCGTCTGGTCCCCGATGCGCCAGCACATCCAGCGCCGGCCGCAGCGACGTGATCGCAATGGGCCTCCCGTCGAAGTGAATCAGCCCAAAAATGGCGCTCATGTGACCTCCAGCTGATGCTGCACAAACGTTTCCAGCGCGCTCACCACGTCGGGCATGCAGGCCAGTCCGGGTGGACGTTCCAGCGCCATGACGGGAACGTAGCGTGCCAGATGGCCTACTTGCCGCAGATGCCGGGCCGAGGTTCGGGTTTGTTCCAGCAACACCCGCGTGTACGTATGCATCAGTAGCTCCAGAAAAGCTTCCTGGCCGCGCAGCGTACGAATCTGGATCGTATCGCCTGAACGCAGCGCGAACAGCGCTGCCAGCGGTCGTGGTTGATCAAGACCGGCTGACAGCCGGGCTACCCGTTTTTCAATTGCCGGGTGCACACGCGGTAATCCATCCGGTTCTGCCTGCATCACCTGCCGCAGCGCCTCTGGCCAGAGCTTGAGCTGTGGATACGAAGGCAACACCAGCGGCGGACCATCGGGTTGCTCGTCCAGCACCAGCACATCGTCGGTGACCAGCGGATAGCCACGCGCATACAGCGCGGCAGCCATGGTGGATTTGCCCTGCCCTTTCTCGGCGATAAATGCCACCACACGGTCTCCCATGGCCACGGCGCTGGCATGTAGCACCAGATGACCCCGTTGATGCATCAGAATGCCCAGACCAATGCCCAGGATGAGCACGCGGAGCGTCTCGTCTGGCACTCCAGGCAGAACCTCAAAGGCCATATAGCGCCCCTCTCGGAGATGCAGCAGCCCTACTTCGTCGTAGATCAATAATGCCTCGGTCGGCGTCACGCGCAGCCGGTTTCCGATGCGCCTCAGCCCGATAGCCTGAGGCGACAGCCGATCGCGATAGATATACACATCGCCCGACGTGGCTGCCACCGGCTTCAGCTCGGGCAATGGCACTTCGGAGCAGACATGCAGTCCGTACACCGTGTAATGATAGGGCCACGTTCGACGGTTCACAGGTGCTCCGTCGGTCCCGGACAGCTTATGCGCCATACAGACTTCTTGGAAAATCGCTGTTGTCTTTAAAGTATGACAAGTATTGTCTTCAGGGGTGCGTTATTGGCGCATCGAGCGGGCAAGTTTCGGCATACGCTGAAGGCTGCTGCCAGCGCATCCGAGCGATCACCGGCCGGTGATCCGAAAGGCCGGCAGCCGGTACCGATCCTTCCAGCACTTCCCAGGCGGGATCGACCAGTATGTGATCGATACGGACGATCGGTCGCCTGGCCGGCCAGGAAGGCGCTACGATACCGCTCAGGCGTCCGGCTGAGCGCATGCCCCGCGCCAGCTCCCCATAGAACCACTGATCCGGCGTGCTGTTGAAATCTCCGCTCAAGATAACCGGCCATCGCTCCTGTGCGATCCACGCGCGGAGCTGTCGTACCTGGCGAGCGCGCTGCAATATGGCGCGGCGATAAGCCCCCAGCCATCGCCGCCAGTTCGCCGGATGCTTCCAGCCATCTCCTCGAAGCAACTCCCAGGGCTTGACAGGGCCGTACGATTGCAGGCGCACATTGTAGTGCACAAAGGGACGGCCCTGCCAGCACAGCTCGCTACGGACGGCCTGGTAGATCAGGCCTTCCGGTCCACGCGCCAGCGGACGCATTTCCTGCCGCACGACCGGCAGGCGTGTCAACGTCACCACTTCGCCAGACAGGGGACCTCGGGTCGAATCGGGCTTTGAAAACCGATACCCCTGATGTTCCACCAACGGCTGCAGATGGCCGATCAGCCGCACCGTCGAAGGGCGCCCGCGCCTCATATATCGCCAGACGCCCACCTCCTGAAAGCCAATGAGCTGCGGATGGTAACGGTCGATCAACGCCAGCAGTGAATCCCCCAGCGCAAACTGGTGGCTTGCCGGTAGGTTGTACGTCATCACTACCAGCGGATCGTCCGTGTCGGCACAGGTCGAGGTGCTCCCGCCAGGTAACATGTGGCGCAGACCATAGAGGAGGAGCGCAACCAGTACATTGCCCAGCAGTAGCCAGCGACGCTGCCATAAGAGCACCAACGCCAGCACACCCAGCGCGGCCATCAGCAGCGGTAGTCCGATAGCCAGCAATTGGAGCCACCAGGCGGTCTCCGGAGGAATCCAGTAGGCTGCATAGGCCAGCCCGAAAAGTCCCAGCATCCCGCTACCGACGATACGCAGTAGCCAGATCGAAGTGTTTTGCCTGTGCAATCCACGCACCATCAGCGCGGGGCGGTTCCCGGAGCTGGCTGCTCCGCTACGTCGGCCTCCCCTCGCACCCACGCCAGAATGGTCTGCCAGGCCCGCAACGCCAGCGTATCGGGAAGCTCTACATCGTCGAAACGAATCAGCTCACCGGGTTCAATATCCCGGGTCAACACGGCGTCTGCCATCAAACCAATCGGAACATGATCGGGTTCATCCAGAATGCGCACCGCCTCGCCACGCACCTCAAAGCTTCCGATACCGCGTATGATGCGCGTTCCTCTGGGTAAGCGTCGCTTGGCGATGGTCGCTACACTGATGCGTGGGCACGTCGTGTTGTTTAACAGAATGCGCTGCTCAAAGAGCACGCGCCGGATGGTCTTCTGAATCTCAAGGTGGCAGAGATGAAACGGGCGCAGCAACACATAGTAGGGCCCATCTCCCAGCTTCAGGTACTGCAGATAGTCGCGCTGGTAGTCGTCGTGTTCGGCCGCGATGAACACCCCGGCTGGCGCGCCAGGCGAAAGCACGTAATCACTGATCGGATGTCCCAGGCGGCGGGCGCCATCAGCCAGCGTACGCGCTCCCACCTCCACATCCGGCGACTGAATGCCCAGCAGCCCCCGAACGGCAATGTCGGCCCCCAGGCCGTTGGCCACCAGGGTCTGCTCAATCTGCACCTTGGTGCCGTCGGTGAAAGCCGTTACCTGGGGCAGCGTGATGCCCTGCTTCCGGGCCCAGAAGTGCATTTCCTCTGGGGTGGGATTATGATTGAGGTAACGCTTGATATTGCCATAAACCAGCGGACGAAAGCCCATCTGCAGAATATCTTCGCGAAGGGCGGCCAGACACCCCGGCTGATCTCCCTCGGCCTCGGTCAGCAGCCCGCGATTGACAAAATAGGAGCCCGTTGTAATATGAAACTCGGCATCCATCGTGACCACCGGTAACCCGGCCGCAAGCACACGGTCCACCACTTCGGTAGCATGCAGCACATCCCCACTGCATTCGACCACCAGATCGGCATGCTCGATCAGATCATCCAGACTGTTGGTAAGCAGTTCCGGACGCGGGAAGTCTGGCCGATTGCGGATATCGGTCCGGGTCAGCACACGGGTTACGCGCAGGTCCTTCACATGCTGCAGGGCCATCACAAAGCCGCGGGCAATGAAGCCACTGCCGACCACACCGATGCGGTAAGCTTCCGTCATAGCACACTGCGTCAGGTCAGACGGGTTTTCAGATGATCGGCAAGCCGCAAGCTCAATGCCACAATAGTTAAGGTAGGGTTGGCAAAACCCACCGTGGGAAACACCGAAGATCCGGCCACATACAGGTTTTTTACCCCGTGCACACGTCCGTTGGGATCCACCACGCCTTCACGTGGGCTGGCATGCATACGCGTAGTGCCCATGTGATGAAAGCCTCCTGTGATGCCATCCGGGGGGATGCGCCGCAACGTCTCCATCTGCACGGTGCCCCACCCCTGTCGGACTAACTCCTGCGCTATTAGCTGTTGTGCCCGCAGCAGACTTTCTACATCCTGACGGCTGATCTGCCAGTGCAGTTCCAGGCGAGGCTGGCCGAACGCATCCCGGCGTCGGGACAACCGAACCCGGCTTTCTGGATTGGGTAGCTGTTCGGCCATGTGATGCAGCACAAAAGCCACCGGCCGGCGCGTTTCGCTGCCCCTTTTCCCGCCCAGCGCAAGCAGGCGGGTGGTCGCCCAGGGAACCAGGCGGGGCAGGTCGCGAACCAGCCGCAGCAGCTGGCGCGGTAGATCTTCCGGCCAGGTGCGATGCTGGACGGCTTCCCGCAGCACGCGTAGCGCTTCAAAGCCTCCCCAGAGCAGCGGGTTGTTACGGCGTGGCAATGCCAGCCGATCGGTAGGCCAGAGCGCCACGCAATAGTTGCCCAGGCCTTCCCGACGTATCACTTCTTCCTGCAAGGCCAGCTTTCCCATAATCCAAGTATTCCGCCGGATGTGTAACCGATAAAACCCCAGCTGTGGGATCAGCGCGCGGTCGGCCGGCACGAAAAGGCCAGAAAGGAAATGCAGGTGTTCCATAAAAAACCGACCTACGCAGTCGTAAGCGTTCCCGAGCCCGTTCGGGCATGCTCGATTCGAAAGCAGCAGCAAGCGGGCATTTTCCAGGCCACCAGCAGCCAGCACCACACAACGGGCCCGCACGGTCAGCTCGGATCGATCGGGACGGGCTACCCGAACGCCCACTACCGCTTCCCCGGTCTCATTGGTCAGCAGCTCCAGCACATGCGCATGCAAGCACACCGTGATCTTCGGATCGGTCAGCAACGCCGGACCATAGACCCGATAAAACCGGGAGGGCTCGCCAAACTGGAACAGGGCCGTGCGGAGCACCGCGCTGCGTTCGCTGAGCAGTGGCCGACACGTCGGCGCCGTCCAGGCCTCCGCCGTGTAGGGTTGATCTGGCAGGTCAAAAAAGGGCTGGGCCTGTCGGTAGTAAGGGGCCAGCGTCTCGTACCCGAACGGCCAGCCACTGAACGGAATCGCTGCACGTCGCTCAAAGTCGATCGGATCAAGCGGCCGCAGCCGGATCCGGCATATCCCCGGTGCCACCTCATAATCCCAGAGGTGGCTGGATCCTCCCAGCGCCCGCGCCCGGGCCATATCCAGGGGAAAATAGGGGTATCCGGTGACGTCGCCCCGACTGAGTCGGTTGGTCGCCGGCTCTGGCTGTTCACCGCCGGTCTCCAGCAGACAGATCCCCAGACCGCTGTCGCGCAACGCCCAGGCCAGCGTCAACCCGGCTACCCCGCCCCCCACAATACACAGATCGTAGGGCCCCAGCTCCTGTGGCTCGAAGGCACGCAGATCGATCTTCATGGATTTGTACGGAAAGGCCACCGTTCCACCAGCACACGTACCGGACGTATCAGCACGTAGAGAAAGCGCAAGCGATCCGGCAGCCGACAGAACGCCCGATCTCTTTCCGTCGGGGCCAGGGCCAGCTGCAGGTGATGCTTCAGATACCCCAGGCGATGCTGCCAGCGCTCGCGCTCGCGCAAGTGATACCAGAACATGGGCCAGAAAGCCCGCACATCGGCATCCTCTCGAAACATCCAGCGCCCAACGACTTGCCGGGCCATACGCCGGGCCACCCGCTGCTGCCCTGATCGCTGCAGACCGTCCGGTATGGGCGCGTCCAACAGCTCGGCCGCCAACGTCAACCCGATAGCCAGCACACGCTCCACACCCAGCCTGCGTGCCTGTTGCCGCACAAAGGATCCCTCCAGCTCTGGATAGCGGCGCAGCAATTCGGCCACGTCGGCCACCCAGGTCAGCTTCAACCAGCGGTGTTTATTACCGTGAATGACCAGATAGAGCAGCAGGTCTTCGGGCGCCATGGTACGTATGGTATGCCCGGCAAAGACCACCTGCTGGTGTCGTGCCCAGATTGCCACCGGATCTAACGGCAGGTCGTAAATGGTGTAGAAAAAAGCCCAGTGCAATTCGACAATAAAATCACGGCTTTCGTGCACGAACTCAAAGCCCAGTTGCGTATCGAGATAGGCTTCCTCATCGGCTCCGTGCAGCGGCTTATGGGCTTGATAACCCATGGATTCAATGACCTGCCGCGCTCTTCGGAAGTCGCTGCGACGCACCAGCAGGTCGATGTCCACGTAAACCCGTGCGGCCGGATCCCCATAGATCAAGGCAGCCAGGGCCGGTCCTTTAAAGGGTAGCACTGGAATTTCTTCGCGCTCCAGGCACGTAACCAGGCGCAGGAGTTCCTGGGTCTGATGCAGGTTATGGATAGCCAGGGCCCGCGCTTCCGCTTCCATCCGATGGCGCCACCATAACGGCAGGGCCTCGGGTGCTGCCTGCAGCAGGTTACGGTATACCAACGCCACCATGCCATGGCGCACGCTCCATCGATACAGGCGCTCCCAGTCCAGGGGCCGAGCCAACAGTTGCTGCAGGCGCCCGACGGCCGACGCCTCCAGCTGCGTGCGCGCTGCCAGCGTCAGGACCTGCGCCTCTGGTGGAAGTGTCGAACGGAGTGACATGGCCTGCTCAGGAAACAACAGAAAGCGGCGGAGACGCTGACGAAGTTCCTTCAGAGACGGCCGCTTTTAATGAGGGCTCCGGCGCGGACTGCCGAAATAACTCCTCCGGATAGTTGGGCACAGATTGTTGCCAGAGTCGGTTGCGTAACCAGCGCACTCCCCGTGAGATCCAGCTTCCGGGCGGTCCCAGGAACGTCAGGATATATCCTACACGGCTCCGGAGCGTCTGCCGCAACTGTAGAGCCTGCCGAAGTCGCTCCCGCGCGGCCGTCCGCTGCCCCAGCGTCAGTAGCGTGTTGCCGTAGGTGGTCAACGCATACGCCAGTCGCGCCTCGAAGATGGGACGATAGGGCGCCAGGGCCGGATCCCGTAAAAAATGTCGGTAGCAGAACAGCTCCCCCTCAAACCCGTAAAGACGCCAGTGCCAGCTCCGACTGACGCCCCCGGGCTGCCAGCGACAACTGGCCAGCCGCTGCGGCACGTAGTAGGCTCCGCCCTGCTGGGCACAGCGGTACAGCAGCCACAGATCCACCATGGCCCGTGCCTCATCGGCCAGGAACGTCGGAGCCACCAGGGCACGCCGAAACAGGACAGCGCCGATGAACACCGCCCGGTCGATCAGGGCCACCCGCATAAAATCGTCCACCGGCCCCTCCGACAGGCGGGTCCGTCGCCAGCGACGGGTGTTTCTATCGCTGGTTTCGGGCAACCGTTGCCCTTCCCCATCGATGATCCAGTGATCACAGAAGGCAAGCACCAGATCCGGGTGTTGCTTGAGCGGCTGGAGCAAACGCTCGACAAACGCTGGCTCCAGTAGGTCGTCGTCCCCCAGAAAGCAGAAAAAATCCCCCCGTGCTATTTCGACGCCCTGCCGCCAGTTGGCCACCAGTCCCCGATTGCGATGATTACGTACGTACAGAATACGCCTATCTCGTTCCTGGAAAGCGCAGACCACGTCAGGTGTGCGGTCGGTGCTGGCATCGTCCAGTACGATAATTTCCAGGTGCGGATAGGTCTGCGCACAGGCACTCTCCAGTGCGAGCTGCAAATAGCCGGCCCGGTTGAATGTTGGAATCAGAATACTGACCAGCGGATCATCTCCTCCCTGGCGGCCCATGGATTGCATAAACGTTTCCTACGGATGGTTAGGCGCACAGGGACGTCTCCCTTCTGCGTCAAACATATATTGAACGTGCAGGTCAAGATTAGCTCCTGGCTGAAAAACCGGCCCACTGGTTTTGGCCGATCCGCTATGCGCCAATGGCGCAAGCTATTCCTCCTCGACAGCGTCAGCCTACTTTTGAATGATCAGGGGCTGCACTGCTTCGTAGGGACCGGCCTTCAACCGATACACGTAACGCCCGCTGGCCAGCGGCTGGGTATCGAAGGAGATCCGGTGCAAGCCGGCCGGCTGCACAGCGTCGACCACTACAGCCACCCGACGTCCCAGCAGGTCGTAGATCTCCAGCCGCACCGGAAGCGTATGCGGCAACGTATAGGCAAGGGTCACTCGTCCTATGGCCGGATGAGGATACGGTGCATGTAAGGTAAAGCGCCAGGCTGTCGTCGTCTCGGAAGACGTAGGGGTTTCCTTTTCATGCAGGAAAAATCGTTCCCAGTTGCCTCCCGGCGAGATCGCCTCCCAGAAACGCGCCACGCTGTCGAGCAGCGTCGGACGCACCCCCAGACATTGCGCATTGAACAGATACTGCATAAAGGCTCGGTTTTTCCAGTCGTTGATCTCAACGTTTGCCGACGGATGCCCATCCTCTGTGCATCGTTCCTGCGGCACGTCGAACACCGTCTCGGGCGGTTCGATGCCTTTTGAGCCCCCCACGCGCTCGTTACCGTAGAGCGTCTGCCAGTGCCGCAGGTCGTAGCGCGACGCTTCAATCAACCAGCTTCGCAGGAGGTGTTCGGTGATCAGGCGGAGGGTGTCGCGACTTAGCTCCCGAAAGCCCACCGGCATATAATGCGCGCCAAACCATACCAGCGGCGAGCCGGTCTTCATCAGGCGCACGCCCACCCGTCGCGTCGTCCCCCACCCGGGCGTAAAGCCGTCATCGGCGTACCAGGACGTATGGGCCTGCATGGCCGCAATCACGTAGTAGAGATGCCCGATCGTATGGTTGCGTCCATATCCCCTTAACGCATTTCGGCTTACCTCAAAGATGTAAGACCAATCAATGGCCCCCCCACCAGGACTGTCCGTGCGAAGCCGGGGCATCAGAATGGTAGCCAGATGCCACCAGGACAGATCTTCATATTTCAGCCGTGCCATGGTCGGAAACGGCGCCGCCGCATACTTCTCATTTTTTGAAAGGCGGTGCATGGTCTGGTCCATCAGCCAGGGCCCGGTAAGCAGCAATCCCCGGTCGGCTTTCTCCATGGGAAGGCCGCGCGCGTTATCGCTATACACATCTGCGTAATGATCCTCCAGCTTGTATTCCATCTGAAGCTCCCACATCTTCATCAGAAACCACCGGGCCACCGCAATATGCATGATACGGCCGCGCGGGTCGGTGGGGTAGCGACCGCCCCATTCCGGGGGTGGACTCAGCTCTGCATGGTCGTTGTGTTTCGGATTCAGCCGGAAATTATACTGGTTGAAGAGCTTGGCCAGACCTTCGTCCCACCTTGGTGAGTTGCGGCTTTTACGCTGCTGTGCGATATAGTACGCGGCTCCCTTTTCCGCCAGCAGTTGCTTAATGGTTTGATAGTTCTGATAATACGTTGAGCTGTGCCAGACGTCTTCGGGAAAGAAATCTCCGGGGTAGATCTGGGGCCACCAGGCAAAAATATCTGGAAGTTCAAAGCTCACGGGGATTTCTGAGAGTACCAGCGTAGAATCCATACGCCAGTAGCGTTGCACATTCGCCCACGAAAGGTCCACTTCGGGATGCAACATTTCGGGCTCGGGCACGCCCTGCAGCGCGTCCAGCTCAGCCCGAAAACGCTCACTCGGGGCCAGAAAGGCCAGCATGGCGCGGTCCGAATCCAGCACCCACCGACGTCCTGCCCCGGCGGCCCAGCACTCGACCGGTCGCTTCGACAGCCCCGGACCCGGTTGATACGGCGGATCCCACGGACGTCCCCCGCAACTGGCCACCGTCTCGCCCGGCGGTAGCTTCAGATCGATCGAACGTATGTAGGCG
>JAUZRN010000067.1 GCA_030950375.1 Rhodothermus sp.
TCGCTTCGACAGCCCCGGACCCGGTTGATACGGCGGATCCCACGGACGTCCCCCGCAACTGGCCACCGTCTCGCCCGGCGGTAGCTTCAGATCGATCGAACGTATGTAGGCGGCAATCTTCTTCCCCTCGTCCTCCGAAAGTCCATGAAACTGTGCCCGCACTATGATCGACCGGTTCGAGAAGTTGAAATATTTCAGATCAAAGCCACTTTCGGCATGACAATCCGCGCAGGCGGCCACCAGCGGCTGCCCCGAGGCGTCGCGGAGCAGGTGCCGGCTTTTCCACAGACGCTGGCCTTCGGCAATGGCCTCGGGCGTGTCGTACCCTTCGGGTGGTCCCCACTGGGCCGGATCGTCCCACACGAACCGGGTGCCCTGCAGCACGCTCTGTCCGTTGCGTCCGCCCCGTCGCAGGTCCAGCTCCAGGACACGGTAGCCCGAACTGATGCCTTCCGTGCCGTTAAATCGAAATTCAATCGTATTGCGGCCCGGGCGCAGCTTTCCGGTCCCCCGAATCGAAATCATTCCGCGCAGCGTCTGATAAGGGCCTCCGATCGGCCCGGTGAGTGGCGGGGCATACATCTTCGACTCTGGATAAAAGGCCTTGAAATGCGCATTGTCGATGGGAATCCAGGCCCCCCCGTTAATGCGAAAACTGGCCTTCTTATCATAGTCTCCGGTACCATCCAGCTCCGGCGTGTACTTATACCCCAGATTGTGGGCTTTCAGGTAGAGGGAATCGACGCCGGTGGTATCGGACACGAAGACCTCGACGGCTACCACAAAGCTATCTGGACCGATGACTTCAATAGGAAGGGTTACCACGACTTCCTCGCTGGCCTGCAGCTTCCAGAAGGGGGCGATCAAAATCCCACTTCCGCTCAGGATCAACAGGCCCCAGCATAGAGCCCACAGCGAACGACGGCGGTACTGCATGAACCTGCCTCGCTGGTTGTTTGAAACAAGCAAGCAGGAACACGCAGGTACCGTGCACCTCGTGGATGGTCGGGGAACGACAGCGCTGACAGACCTGTGTGGCGTCCGGTCCCCGGCTACCGGATCACCACCACCTGTCCCGAAGCGTGATGCGGCCCGGCCTGCAACCGGTAGAAATAGGTGCCGCCGGCCAGATGACGGGCGTCGAAGATTGCGCGGTGCACGCCGGCTTCCTGACGTGCATCGACCAGCGTCGCCACCCGCCGCCCCAGCAGATCAAAGATCTCCAGCCGCACCTCGGAGGCTTCCGGAAGCTGATACGTGATCACGGCCCGGTCGATGACCGGATGGGGATAAGGCGCCTGCACTGCAAAACGCATCGGAACGCCATCCACCTCGACAGCCCACACCTGATCAGGGGCGAAGTGTAGTGTAGCCGCAAGGGGTTGCTGCTGAAGCGCATCCACGATCGCTACCACCTTGAGGCGACGCGCTCCGTCCTGTCCGAGCCACCAGAGCTCCAGCGCCTCGCCCATTCCGGCACCCTCCCGCACTTCGGTCAGCGGCTCGTCTCCCCGAACAACTATGACCGCCTTCCCTGCCTGCACCATTCCTTCTCCCACAACTTCTCCCTGGAGCGTACGCACCTGGACGTGCCCGCCCTCCGGCAGATCGTTCAGGATAAGCACACTGCTCAATGACGTCCCACGCCCTTCCCGTCCACTCCCCTCAGCGCCCCGCTTACCCCTGCCTGTCGCCGGATACTGTAGCGATGTTTGCTGTTCCACATAGACCTTATATCCCTGCCCCGGCGTCAGCGTCTGCAACGTGTAGATCTCATACGCCGGGAAGAACAGCCGGCCTTCCAGGTCCTTTACCAGCACAAGCGCAGAGCCCAGCGAAGCCAGGGCCTCGGCAACCGACATGGGTGCCGTCGACCAGTAAGGGATCCAGTTCCAGCCTGCCTCCAGCTCGACGGTCGTCGCGGGCGGAATGGCTCGCCCTTTCACCGTCCAGGTGGTCGGTTCGGTCACAAAGATCATGTAGGCCCGGCGCCCGTCCCAGCGTCCGATCTGGTCGATGCCCAGCTCCGGACTGTAAACCCGTCCGTCTTCGTCCTTGACCAGCACCAGCCGATCATGGATCGGAGCCATCAACTCTTCCAGGCGATCGTCAGCAGGCTGAACATACAGCGACACCAGGTTCCATCCGGCCTGCAGCGTAAGGGTTTGACTTGTCGTGTCCGTGTTCAGGAAGAACCGTTCCCAGTTACCCCCGGGACTCAGGCGTTCCATGAGGCGGGCCACGCGGTCGATCACGCCCGGATCGACCCCGTAACACTGGGCCTGATAGAGGAACTGCAGCATGGCCTCGTCCTTCCACCAGTTCGGATCGACCGGCACCGCGCGATCGCAGCTTTCTCGGCGCACGTCATAGGTCGTGTCGGGCGGCAGTAGGATCTTATGTTTGATGTTCTCCGGAAGGCTCCGGATGTAGTCGGCATGCCGCTCGTCGTAACGCTCGGCTTCTTCGATCCATACCCGCAGCAGCGCCTCGGTGATGTTGCGCATCTCCTCGGGCGTAAACTCTTCAGCGCGCTTCTTATGGCCGAGGTAGAACCATTTGAGCGGCATAAACTCTTTCAGGTTCTTGAAGCCCGGTCGATTCTGCTTGCCAAAGCCCGGAACCATCCAGTCCGGAGCATTCCGCTCCACGTACCACGACGTGCGCGTCTGCATCATCGTGACCAGACTTTTCAGATACTCCGCTCCATACACGCGTCCATACCAGGCCGATACGTTGCCGATGTGGGCAAAAACGTAGTTCCAGTCAACGTTTGTCGTACCTCCCGACGTTCTGGTACCACTGTTCAGAATCTGCGCCATCTGATACCAGGTCATTGAGAAGTACTGGTCCTGGGCCTTGGTAGGATAGGGTCCAATATCCGGGTATTTGCTTCCCTGCTTATGCGTAGCCATGTCGTACACCCACATGCCCCGCACCGGCCAGTTGCGATCCCATCCCGAAAGGTCGATCTCGTCCGCCCGCGCGTTGCTGCCGTAGATTTCGACGATTTTGTCCTCAAGCTTGTACTCATGAAGCAGCTCCCAGAGCTTGATCAAGATCCATTGACGCACGGAAAGCCGGGCGATTTCCCCTTCACCCGTATTCTGCTTCCAGGAATCAGGGAGATACGGTTTGAGATCTGCAGGCATATTCTTGGGGTTCATCTCGAAGCGGAAAAAAGTAGGCAGTCCCCGGCTCATCCATGAATTCACGTAACGACGCGCCTCTTCGATGAGCCGCTCAACCTGTCCGGGTTGTTTCAACGCTTCGTAAGCCTGTTGCCAGCGCTGATAAGCTTCCGAGCTGTGAAAGACTTCGTCTCCGAAATAGTCCCCCGGATAAACATCGGGCCACCACTCGAAAATATCCGGCATCTGGTAAGGGACCGGAATGTCGCTGAGCGGCAACGACTTTTTCAGGTCAAAATGGCGCACCAGGTTCGCTACCGACAGATCGGCCCGGGCCATGAAATGCTCCGGCGAAGGTGGCACGCCCTGCAGCGCCTCCAGCGCAGTCCGCGTAGCCGCATCAGGCGCCAGATAGGGCAACATGTCGCGATCTTCCGCCAGCACCCAGTCGATACCTGCCCCGGCGGCCCAGCACTCGACCGGTCGCTTCGACAGCCCCGGACCCGGTTGATACGGCGGATCCCACGGACGTCCCCCGCAACTGGCCACCGTCTCGCCCGGCGGTAGCTTCAGATCGATCGAACGTATGTAGGCG
>JAUZRN010000068.1 GCA_030950375.1 Rhodothermus sp.
CGTTCGCGCGTGTTGGCAGAAGCCGTCGCGTGGAACGTATGTTCCAGTCGGGGAGTTTGGGAGGCGCTTGCTTGTAGGTGTTTGTAGGTAGCCAGTCCTGACCATGAAGTCTGAAACCATATCATCTGAAGCGTCCCGGCGGCCATGGTCGCGGGCCGAGGTGGAAACCGCTTTGAAGACCAGTGCCCAAAAAATTGAGGCAGACCTGGAGGCCCTCCAGCAGGAGGTACGCGAAATGGGCCGATCGCTCCGGGAGGCGCTGTGGAGTCATCCATGGATCGGAATCGGCGGTAGTCTGGCGGCCGGGCTGCTGGTGGGATGGGTGCTGGGTGGTCTGGGCCACAGACGTCGGCCGCGTTTGTCGAAGGCGCATCGTGCTCTGGTGTCGGCCTATCTGGATGCACTGATTGCCGAAGGACGTCGGGCGCGTCGAGGTGGGCACGATCCGGAACAGGCCATTCGGCGGGCACTGGAAGAGCGCCTTCCGGTCGTTGTGGTGCAGGAAAATGGGGTTTCGGAAAAAGGGGTATTACGTTCGCTGGGGGGAGCCATCCTGGGGGTGGTAGGGAGCGCCCTGAGTGTGGCGCTCAGGCGTATGCTGGCGGACGTGATGCAGGAAGCATTTACCACGGACCGACAAACAGAGACTGTCGAGGAGCTTGCCCCGGAGGCCTGAAGGGCGTTCTTCATCTCATTCTCGGCAAAGAGGGGTGGTCCCGTGTCCTGGTGGTTTATAAGTTTAAGAGAACCGCTTCCGGAAGGAGGCCCTTGCGTCCTGTAAACAAGCATGAGTGAGGAACCATGCGCCTTGTATTTATGGGGCCGCCCGGTGCCGGTAAGGGGACCCAGGCCAAACGGCTGGCTACTGCGTATGGACTGCGTCATATTTCGACCGGTGACCTGATCCGTGCGGCCATTCAGAACGAAACGCCCCTGGGGAAAAAAGCGCAGCCCTATCTTGAAGCAGGTCAGCTGGTGCCGGACGAACTGGTCTGGGAACTGGCCAGGGCTGCATTGGCCGAGCGCCATTATGACCACTTTGTGCTGGATGGTTTCCCGCGTACGGTTCAGCAGGCCGAATGGCTTGATGCGCTGCTGCGCCAGGTGGGGCGTCCGTTACAGGTGGTACTCAACCTGATTGTGCCGGATGAACTGATCATCGAACGGCTTTCCCGGCGCCGGGTGCACAAAATTACAGGCGAAAACTATCATCTGGATTTCAATCCGCCCCCCCCTGATGTGGATCCTTCGTTGATTATTCAGCGTCCCGATGATCATCCAGCGGCGATTCGCAAGCGCCTGGAAGTATACCGGACCACCCATGCGCCGTTGGAGCAGTACTACCGGGCATGCGGGTTGCTGGTCGATGTAGATGGCGTGGGGTCTATGGATGAAGTCTCGGCCCGCATTCAGGCGGTGCTCAAAGCGCAAGGTGTGCTTACGACATAAATGGAAACCGTTCGTCAGGAGGCTGCTGCGCATGTAGCCCGGCTACGGCAGCTTGTTGAAGCGGCGCTGCCCGATCTGATAGCGGCCGAGCGAGAGCCGGCCGTGCTCTATGAGCCGGTACGCTACGTGCTGGAGGGTACAGGCAAACGCATGCGGCCAGTGTTGCTTATGCTGGCTGCTGAGCTCTATGGCCGTCCACCCGAGACGGTACTTCCGGCTGCACTGGCTGTCGAAGTTTTCCATGCTTTCACGCTGGTGCACGACGACATCATGGATCATGCGGCTGAGCGGCGTGGACGGCCAACAGTCCACGTTCGCTGGGACGAGCCCACGGCTCTGCTCTGCGGCGATTACCTGATGGGCCTTTCCTATGCCCTGCTGGGCCGCTTAGAAGGAGTATCCCTGGCCCGCGTGCTCGACCTGTTCCATCGCATGGTGGAGCGCCTCTGTGAGGGACAGGCGCTCGATAAAGCCTTTGAGACCAGGCCGCACGTGTCCGTGTCCGAATACCTGCACATGGTGGATGGAAAAACGAGCGCGCTGCTGGAACTGTGTCTACAACTGGGAGGACTGCTGGGCGGTGCTGAGGCTTCTGACCTGCACATATTGGCCCGACTGGGGCGAAACCTGGGGCGCGCCTTTCAGATTCAGGACGACCTGCTGGATTTAACAGCTGCTTCACCCCAGTGGGGCAAGCCGATCGGTGCGGATCTGATAGAAGGTAAGAAGACGTTTCCCCTGCTGGCTGCGCTTGAACGGGCAGGCGCGGACGAACGCGCCTGGTTTGCAGAACGTTTACGGAGAGGATTTCGGGCCGATGAGGTACCGGAGGCCCGGCAGCGTCTGGAACGGTTAGGCGGGCTGGAAGCAGCACGCCAGGCGGTTACGGCTTACCTTAAAGAGGCACGGGCGGCCCTGGCGCATTTGCCCGATCGTCCGCCAGCTGCCGCGTTGCATTGGTTTCTTGATCAACTGGAACAGCGTCGTTACTGACCGATCTGACACCATGATCGTCCGCGAAGTTGTGGTCAAAAACAAATCAGGGCTGCATACACGGCCGGCGTCGATGATTGTGCGTACGGCTGCTCGTTTTAAGTCAGATTTTTTTATCGAAAAGGACGGATACGAAATCAACGGCAAGAGTATCATTGGGGTAATGACTCTGGCAGCAGAACCCGGTGCCCGGTTACGGCTTATCTTTGATGGAGAGGACGAGGAAGAGGCGGCAAAGGCCATCGTCGCACTGTTCGAACAGGGCTTCGGGGAAATAGACTAAGCAGGAGGCCAGCATGGAGCAGCGGCAGATCCAGGCGGAAGCGCAGGAACGCGTTTTTGTCGGTATCCCGGCGGCTCCAGGCATTGCCATCGGGCCCGCGTATCTGTTCAACAAACGTGAAGTGGTGGTCGAAGCGCGTAGCATTGCTGAGGCAGAGGTGGCGGCTGAGCTGGAGCGGTTTGAGCAGGCTGTACAGCGCGCTGAACGAGATCTGGACAAGATCAGCTC